>NZ_DICC01000073.1:83189-157273 GCF_002415215.1 Empedobacter sp. UBA5036 | reverse complement strand
AAGAAAAAGGATAGAAACGTTATTTCTTGTACTCCGTGACCAGGTCATGATTAGACGTCATTATGCTAAAAGCGTTTTAGGCTTTAAAACAAGGATACTATCTAAAATCCTCACGCTTACTATTATTCAAACAATAAACAGAAACCAAAATAGAAATATTAACAACTTAAAAATTAATATTAACTAAATGCACTACGGGTTAATAAATCTTTTTTTTATTTTTTTTTATAAAATTAAAATCGATACTCATTAACAGATAATTTTTATTTGAATTTTATACATTTCAGAAAGTGAAATCACGTTAAAAAATGAAGAATATTTAGGAATATATTAACCTAATAAAAACAAAAAAGGCAACCAATTGGTTGCCTTTTTTATTATAATATTTAAACTGATTAATTAGTCAATTTTGATATTATCGATAACTAAATCATAAGCTTCATCTTTTCCTACTTTTAGTGCAAAAATATTTTCACCAGCAGTTTTTTGAATATCTACTCCTTCAATATTTAGAGTAACAAGAACCCATTCGCCTTTAGTATCAATTTTACCTGTATATTGATTTGCATCAATTGGTGATAAAGATACATTTGAATTCGATAAATCTCCTACATTATATACTACGTATTTTTTATCAGATTTATACACATTTAGTGACAATGATTTCCCAGATGTTCCTTTTACATAAAATGTAATTTTCTTTGGAGTTGCAGGAATTGTATTATTTACAATAGTTGTAAATACGTAATCATTTGCTTTTGGTGTTCCTTTTAAAAGTAATGCATTTGTGTTATCTCTACCAACACCAACTCCGCTAGTTGCATAGGTATCTTTCACTAAGCCAAAAGAGTTAATAGAAGATAAAAAGTCAGCCCAAACATTGAAATCAGAACCTTTGAACAATAAATTTGCTGCTTCGGAATTATTGCCTCCACCTGGATTTTGGCCTCCACCTACATCAAAACGAGGTTGATCAAACTTCACATCATTTGTATCGCGAATAAATACTTGATAAGTTGAATTGTATCGAGAAACTACTACTGTAATAGACCCGCTTTTTTTAGGTAAAACATCTGCATACCATGTTGCGTAGCCAGAGTTACGTAAATCTGTTTCTTTTCCTTTTTTATCCACAATCACTCTATTCACTGTTGCACCTGAAACCCCATACGTTTTATCTCCATCAGGATCACTGAATTGAACTCCCTCTATCGTTACTAATGTATTTAGATTTTCAGGTTTTAAAGCATCTGTTAATGAAGAAACAACTTTTGGTTTAATCGTTTGGATTGCTTCACATGTTTTAACCATATAAGTTGACATGACAGCACTTGGAATACGACCAACAGTATATTGTGGATCTACAGAACCTATTTTCATTACTCCACGATCATTCGCAACTATTAACCCTTTCAAATTAATTTGTACTTGCGCTCCCAATGGATAAGAATTATATAAATTACTTCCGTCAATTTCTATTTGGATACCTGTTGTAGGGTTCTCAACTTTATCTTGTAAAGAAATCGTTTTGAAAAAATTCCCCGTTTCGTCACTAGATATAACATATGCTTGTACGATTAAATCTTCTGCTATTGCTTTATTAGCATCTAATTTTATAGATCCAGCAGTTACTTTAAAAACTAAATCAGCCAAAGAAATATTAGGACTTGGTAAATTACATTCAATTGGAGGTGTTGCATAATCATCATCTTGCACACAAGATTGCGCTGTAAATAAACCTAAGCTTAAAACACCAGCTATTGTTAATTTTGATATTGTATTCATTTTAAATTGTGTTCGTTGTTAATAAAATTAAAATCTGAAATAAATGTTAGCGAAATAAGTTGTTCCCATTCCGTAGAACATTTTTGAACCAAACATACGTTGGTAGTTTTTATCAATTGCATTATTATAATTACCTGTACGCATTTGTTCAAAACCTCCTGTAACATAGTTTTTATTATTCAGTACATTATTTACTGTTCCTGAAATCCCTGCTGAATATTTACCAATACGGAACGTTTTCCCTAAATTGATATTCAACATAAACTCATCACTAAACTTCTCTTGTTTCAAAACTTCTTTCAACCCTTCTTCTGTTACTCCGTTAACTGGAACCCCGTTTTGGGTAATAAAATTAATTGTTCTTCTAAAAGGAGCAGGGTCTGCATAATTGTTCATTAAATAGTTTCCAGAAACACCAACCCACCAAAATTTAGGATCACGATACTCAGCACCTAAAGTAAATCCTGATTGAGGTCCAGAAGCAAGTTTATAGTTTTCTAAATAAGCAGTTCCATAATTTTTGTAAGGAATTCCATTAATCCCGAATTCATCAGAATATAGGTTATAATCAGAATTGTCTTTGTATACATATTGTCCAATAGCAGCTACAGCAGAAACTGTAAGAACTGGTAAAACTTGCGCTTCTACAGCCAACTCAGTTCCTAAATATTCTTTTCCAACACCTGTCATCACCTCAGAAACAAAAATTTGATCCGAAACACCATCAATATATCCAAAAGCCTTCTCTATCTCATCTTTTGTTCTAGTATAAAAAGCCGTCGCACGAGCTTTGATACGTGGAGCTCTTAAAATATAAGATAAATCACTTGAAAATATTTTAGCACTTTCAATTCCATTAACAGTTACATCATTAAGACGTGCATTTGGAAAAATCTCATCAGAAGTTGGTGCTTCTGTCTGATACATTACATTTGCTTGAATAAAGTTACGTCCATCTAATTTTACTAAAAAGTTAGATTTTACACCAAAGTCTACAAAATCATATGTTTTACTCTTTCCATAAGAATTGTCTTTATACATTTCATTTTGGAACTTTCCATCACGGTAAAACTTCGTTAAAGCAGCTTTCATCCCAATAGTAACATCTAAGTATTTAGATTTAATTTTAGACTGCGCGAATAAATCTGCATAATCACGATTAATTTCGTAGTAATACTCTTGTTTATCTCCTTTCTTAGCAACATAATCAGGATCCAATAAGTTGAAATTATAAAAATGATTAACAGGTAAATTTGTCGTCACATTAAAATCATCTACATTTAATACATATTGTGCACCTAATAAATCTTGAATCTCACGATACAATTTAGATTTTGTATTTTGATAAGATGCAGCAATTGTTAAATCTATATTTGAAGTTAATTCTGTTTGAAAATTAGTATAAGCCGTAGCTGTTTTATCTTCATTAACATCTGCAGTTAACCAATAAGCCGCTCTTCCTGTCGTACTATTTTCATTCGCACGATACATACTTGCCCAATCTAACTGAGAGATTTGACCACTTCTCCATAATTGCTCTCTTTCTGCGATTGCATCAGCAGACGCTCCATTAAAAGCTAAGTAACTCGGCATATTACGGTAATATGTTGGTGAAGGATTATTTGCTTTAAACCAATCTAAACGAGATCCACTTTCTTTTCCAAATTGATACGAAATAGTTGTCGTTAATTTTGATTTATTATTAATATTCCAATGATGCGTCAACATATTAATAGGCTCAAAAGTTTTCTTTACACGTTCATTACGTTTTTCACCATCTTGCCATCCCCAATAAGAATTATAGTAAATACCTTTTAAATCAACAACTTCTTGCGTATTAGGTGAACCTGTAGAACGACGAGTTGGCGCACCAAAACTTGTAAAGTTTAAGGTATGTTTTTCATTAAACTTTTTCTCAACACCTAAATAGTAAGCATATGCATCATAAAAAGTACCTTCTATAATACCTTCATCTGCCCAACGTCTACTTCCTGAAACCATAAATGCCCAACCGTTATCCATTAATCCTGTATTGTATGTTGCCATTACACGATTTCTGTATGAACGATTTGTACTAGAATAAGCCAAACTTACTCCCTTACGCATTGTTGAAGGACGAGTATCAAAATTTGTGACACCTCCTAGATCTCCAAAAGCATAATTAGATGGTTCGATTCCGTATGTTAACTCATCTGGACGACGAGTTACATCATTCAAACCTCCCCAGTTATTAAAAGTTGCACGACCATTATCCATTTTGTTCATACGAACTCCATTAAATAATACGTCATTATATTTGTTATCTAAACCTCTTGGTTTAAACCAATACGAACCTAATTCGTACGCAGAAACGCGAGCAAAAACATCGCGAGAAGATTGTAAAAGTCCTGAATTTGAAGCTGTCGAACTTTCATCATCAGATAATTCATCATCTGTTAATGTAATAATTCCAACTTCTGCTGTATTTGGATTAAATGTTAATTTAATATCACCTAAGTCAAGCTCTTTTTGTCCTGCTACAGTGATTTCTTTTTCATATGGGTCGTAGCCCACGCCATAAACTTGTAATTTGTACATTCCATCTGGAATATCTACAAACTGAAAATACCCTATACGATCGGTGATAGCAGCATCGCTTACTGCTCCTCCGTCCAAACGTACAGTGAGGTTATAAACCTCCTCACCTGTAGCAGCATTTTTCGCCACCCCAGTAACCTTTGTTTGCGCCTGTGCCATAGCGACAGTTGCAGCAAAGACTGAAAGACTTAACAATAATTTGTTCATTCAAACGAATTTTTATTTATAAATTAGCTATCTATTTCCTTCATCAGAAAAAATAGGACAACAAATTTAATAAATTCATAATTAATAACATATGTTTAAAATTAATAAATCTTTAACTTTATTCATCATTTTTACTTTTATTTTAACATTAAACGTTAAGGGTCAGACAAAATATAGTAGTGCAACCGTGGCCTTTTACAATGTTGAAAATCTTTTTGACACCATAAAATCAGTTGGATATGTAAATGGAACTTTACCTTTTAATGACAAAAATTACCACATTCAGATTGCTGAATCTGACATTTCGAAGTACGAAACAGAAGAATTCAAACAAAGTTATACGTACGAAAATATAAAAGGAAAGAAAATTATCCGTCCATTAATTCTTCAAGAAGAATTTTTACCAAACGGAAATAAAAGATGGAATACAGAAAAATATTTCCAAAAAGTCAATAATATTTCAAAAGTTATTAGCGAATTAGGCGCAGATGTTACAGGCTCTGCTCCAGTAATCGTAGGTATTTGTGAGATCGAGACAAGAGAAACTTTAGAAGATTTAGCAAAAAGCTCTGCTTTGAAAAAATACGATTATGGTGTTGTTCATTTCAATTCGTTTGATGCTCGTGGAGTTGATACAGGTTTATTGTATCAAAAATCTCGTTTCAAGGTAATTGATGCAAGACCTCATCCAATTTTCAATTATGATGCTGAAGGTAAACGAAAATATACGCGTGATATTCTACAAGTTACAGGTTTATTAGACGGTGAAGAAATCACTTTTTTAGTAAATCACTGGCCTTCTCGTAGTGGAGGAGAAAAAGTTTCGATGCCAGCTCGTATGGAAGCAGCAAAGGTGATGAAAGGAATTTTTGATGAGTTAAAATCTAAAAATCCAAATGCAAAAGTAATTGCAATGGGTGATTTTAATGATGATCCTATTTCTCCAAGTATTAAAAATACATTTGATCCAGCTGGAGAAATTGCTAAAGTTTCGGATAACGGATATTACGATCCTATGTTACCTTTATACAAAAAAGGTATTGGTACTTTAGCTTATCGTGATGCTTGGAATCTATTTGATCAATTTATCTCAACTTCATCATTGGTTACAAAAAATAAAGATTATTCAACGTATAAAATCTTCAAAACTGAAATTTACAACAAAGATTATTTGAAAGCGACAGAAGGTGCGTATAAAGGATTCCCTAACCGTATGTGGAGCGGCGATACTTATCGTGCAAACGGTTATTCTGACCACTTTCCAGTCTATACAATCTTATTAAAACAAGCAAAATAAAAATGAACAAATTAGAGCAATTATTTAGTCAAAAAAATAAAAACCTCGTTACAATATACACAACAGCTGGGTATCCGAATTTATCGGATACCCCTATTGTTTTAAAAGAATTAGATCAAAATAATGTTGACATTATCGAAGTCGGCATTCCTTATTCTGATCCTTTAGCTGATGGTCCAACAATACAGGCTACAAGCGAAAAAGCTTTAGCAAATGGAATGACATTAGATATTTTGTTTGAGCAATTAAAATCGGTTCAAAATGAAATTTCTGCACCAATTGTTTTGATGGGTTACTACAATCAAGTGATGACATTTGGATTAGAAAAATTCTTACAAAATTGTCAAGAAAGTGGAGTTTCAGGGTTGATATTACCTGATATGCCGTACGAAATTTACTTGGCACAACACAAAGAATTATTTGAGAAATACGATCAAAAAGTTACTTTTCTAATTACACCTTTAACAACAGAAAAACGCATCAAAGAGATTAATGATGCAACTTCTGGATTTGTTTATATTGTTTCTAGTTCTGCAACTACAGGTGCAACAGAATCTAATTATAATGAAGATTTTTTGTCAAATGTTAAAAATCTAGGCTTAACAAAACCACATCAAATTGGATTTGGGATTTCGACAAAGGCTGATGTAGAAAAAGCTTGGAATTACGCAAATGGAGCAATTATAGGAAGTGCTTTTTTACGCGTTTTAGAAAATTCAACCGGAAATCTTTCAGAAGCCATAAAAAATTATCTTTCAGAATTGAGATAAAAAAATAGTTTTCAAAACAAAAAGCAAGCTTAATTCAGCTTGCTTTCTATTTTGGAAATGTTTTATCTAAAAAATTATTCAACAATTAAGATGAAATAATTCTTTTTACCTTTTTGTAATAAAACATATTTATCAGCAATTAAATTTTCTGTTGTTAACACAAATTCTTCCGCTACTTTTTCTTTGTTTACAGAAATTGCGTTTGCTTTTAATTCACGACGCGCTTCTGAATTTGATTTTAAGAAACCTGATTTTTCAGCTAAAGCAGTTACAATATCCAAACCAGCTTCGATATCAGCTTTTGCAATAGTTGCTTGAGGCACACCTTCGAAAACTGATAAGAAAGTATCTCCATCTAATTCTTTCAAATCTTCTGAAGTTGATTTTCCGAATAAAACTTGAGATGCTTTTTCTGCTTTGCGTAATTCTTCAACACCATGAACTAAAATTGTAATTTCAGTTGCTAATTTACGTTGTAATTCGCGTAAATGTGGCTCTTGACGATGACGCTCGATTAAATCATCAATCGCTTCTTTTTCTAAGAACGTATAAATTTTGATGTAACGTTCAGCATCAGCATCCGCTTGATTTAACCAAAATTGGTAGAATTTATAAGGAGAAGTACGGTTTTTATCTAACCAAATATTTTCACCACCTTCTGATTTCCCAAATTTAGTTCCGTCCGCTTTAGTTGTTAATGGACAAGTAAAAGCAAAAGCTTCACCTTGTACTGTACGACGAATTAATTCTGTTCCAGTTGTGATATTTCCCCATTGATCAGAACCTCCCATTTGCAATTTTGCACCTAATTCTTTGTACAAATGCAAATAATCGTATCCTTGAATCAATTGATATGTAAATTCTGTGAAAGACATTCCGACATTCGATTCAGAAGAAAGTCTAGATTTTACAGAATCTTTCGCCATCATATAATTTACCGTAATGTGTTTTCCTACATTACGTGCAAAATCGATGAACGAAAAATCTTTCATCCAATCATAGTTATTCACCAATAAAGCTGAATTTCCATTATTCGTATCAAAATCTAAGAAACGAGACAATTGTGCTTTAATTCCAGCAACATATTTATTCAATGTATCTTCGTCTAATAAACTTCTCTCTGCTGCTTTACCAGTAGGATCACCGATAAAACCAGTTGCACCACCAACCAAGGCGATTGGACGATGACCGTGACGTTGCAAATGAACCAATAAGAAAATAGGAACCAAACTTCCAACGTGAAGAGAATCTGCCGTAGGATCGAAACCTACATAACCAGAAGTCATTTCTTTATTTAGTTGTTCTTCTGTCCCTGGCATAATATTGTGAACCAGTCCTCTCCAAGTCAATTCTTCAATTAATGGATTCATAGTATTTTAATATATTTTTTATCTAATTTTTACAAGGTACAAAGTTATGATTTTTCAGTAGATTATAATAGAGATTTTTGGATATAAAAAATCAAGGTTTTCCTAATGGAAAACCTTGATTTGAATATATAATTATATGAGGATATAAATTATACTTTAAAAATGTTATGATGGGTTTTGTTTTAATAATGGATTTGAGTTTATCTCAGCTTGAGGAATTACCCACTGCCATCTATTGTCTGATGCCTCAATTGTATACACATTATTAATAACAGTTGTATTATGATTTGCTCCAGTACGATCAAGTTTTTGCCCTAAACGTTTTAAATCATAGAATCTAAATCCTTCTCCCCACAACTCTAAACGTCTATTCAACAAAATTTGTTGGTAATACGCATCCCCAGTAGTTGTAAATGTTGTAAAAGATGTATCTCTTGCCTTTACTAAAGTTGTTAATACTGCTTTAGATTCTGTTTCTTTTCCTAATTTATATAACGCTTCTGCTTCTATCAAATACATTTCTGCCACACGCATAAATGGCACATCGCCTAATGAAGACGCAGTACTTTCTGATAGAAATTTTTGAGATGTATAAGCAAATAACGAATAATTTGATGGCAAACCTAAACTTGTATGTTTTCCTGTCGGATCCACAACTTGTACTCTCACATCAGTAGAAGGAAATGCATTATACAATTTCGTATTCATTACTTTAGGAGCTGTTCTAATTTGTGTTGAGTTAAAATTTCTTGACATGTACGCATGGAAGTTTCCAAAATAATCTGTCTGATCAGAAATAATTTTCACACCCCACATCCATTCTGGATTTGTATAGTCATTAAAACCAGCTTTATACTGAGTTTGAGTCATAAGTGTCAATACCCCTCTTGCTTCTTTCGCAAATTGAGCCGCTTTAGTATAATCTTGTTGCACTAATGCTACACGAGCTTTCAAACCTTTAATATTTGCTACAGAAAAATGTGATTTATTTGCAGCTGTTTTTCCTGTTAATAAAGTTTCAGCTTTATTAAGATTCTCCCAAATTGCTTCATAAGTTTTTGCTACAGTTGCTCTTTCTTTAGGTGTCACTTCTGTAGGATCATCTCTTAAGACAATTCCATCATTAGCATTAGTGTCTCCTGCAACATATCTTTTACCATATGTTTGTACTAACTGAAAATAAGCAAATGCTTTATATGCATAAGCTTCCCCAATAGCCTTATCTCTTAACAAAGGATCTCCTGAAGCAGCTGGTCCATAAGTAATGATATTATTCGCATTTTTTATCATCCCATACCAAAATGTCCATGGATATGAAGCGGTTCCTGAACTTGTATTATTTTGAGTAATCCATCTAATTTCGTCTCTAAACCATCCATTACCCACACTTGGAAATACAACATCTTCTCCCATCACATCAGAAATAATTAATTGAGCTGTATATCCATTATTACCTTGTGAAGAATTTTGTCTGTAATACATATTACGGTGCATTCCGTTAATAGCTGCCATTAAGTTATCTGCCGAAGAATAAATAGTTTTATCTCCTACAGATGAAGATGGTGTTGTATCTAAAAAGTCATCATTACAAGAAGTAAAAAACAGAGACGATACAACTAATGCTGATATTAAAATTTTAATTTTTTTCATTTTTTTTTTTAAATTTTAGATTAGAATGATACATTAACTCCTAAACTTACAGTTCTTGAAGGCGTATAACGATATGATGTTGTACCATTGAAAGATTGTGCTGGTTCCAAACCTTCTTTAGCTGTCCAAGCATATAAATTTTCACCTGCTAAATAAACTCTAAAGTTCTTTAATCCAACCGTATCTAATACTTTTCTATCAAAGTTATATCCGATTTGAGCATTTCTTATGTTCAAATAATCAGATTTTACTAACCATCTTGTCGAAGCTGCTCCTACTGCAGTAGCATTGGCAGAACTTAAGATTGGAACATCAGTAATATCTCCTGGGTTTTTCCATGCATTTAACATATCAACATGTTGCGCTTGACCTTGTGCATAACTATTCATCAAAGAAGCATAATTTGCATCATACGTTTTTCCTCCTAATTGATAGTTTAACATTACAGATAAATCAAAATTACCAAACTTGAATGTATTCGTAATACTACCATAAATATCTGGATTAGAAGTTCCTGAATAAGCGTACAACGCATTATTATGATTAGTAGTCATTAAAACTCCATTTACAGTTCTAGAGTTTCCATCTGGTGCTTTATCAGGATCTTGGATAAATAGCCCTGCCCCATCTGTAGGGTCTACTCCGTACCATTGACGTAACCAAAACTCATATAAAGATCTACCTTCAGCAATACGTTTTGTACCAGTAATAATTGCATCATCTTTACCTTTTGGCATTTTAATCATTTCATTTTTATTGTGTGCTGCAATCAAACCTAAATCCCATGAAAATTTATCATTGCGAACTATTCCTAAATTCAATGAAAGTTCTAAACCACTATTACGCATCTTTCCGATGTTTCTATAAATAGAGTTTCCTGGAACCCCAGCAGAATTAGGTACTGGTTCTGCAAAAATCATATCATTAATATCTTGAAGATAATATTCAATAGATCCTGATACTCTTCTTTTAAACAAAGAGAAATCTAATCCAAAATCCCAAGAATTTTTAGATTCCCAAGTTAAATCAGGATTACCTACTTGACCAAGATAAACTCCCGACTCACCTCCATTGTTGTAACCTAATGAATAAAGATCTAAATCCACTTGATAACCAGGCTCTGCACCAATTCCTCCATCATTACCAACTTGCCCATAAGAAGCTCTTAATTTTAATTCATTAACAACAGAAGATCCAGCTAAGAAAGCTTCTTTATGTATATTCCATCCTGCTGCTGCAGACCAGAAAGTTCCTTGATAATTTTGATCAGAGAATCTAGATGATTTATCTATACGTATAGATCCAGATAATAAATATTTGTTACTGAAATCATAATTTAATCGAGCAAAATACCCTTCTTTTCTAATTACATAATTATATCCAGATGAAGACGTTGGTGTCAAGAAGTTTGACATTTCATAAATTCCTGAAACTGTTTCTCCAATTTTTCTTAAATAACCATAATCTACTTTTCTATCAAAAGATTCATGACCAAGAATAACATCAAAATTATGTAACCCTACTGATTTTTTATAGTTTAATAATTGATTCCAAGTAACCCCTGTATATTTATAAGTTGTTAATCCTAAAGAGGCTGTTCCTGCTGCATCTCCAATTACTTTATTACCATACTCTTTATAAGTGTAATTTCTTACATCATATGTTAAGTTTGTTGTAAATGTCAGCCCTTGTATAATTTTAAATTCTGCAAAAAATCTAGAGTTTATAGCATTAGTATCTTGTCTATTATTATTCAATAATGTTTCTTGTAAAACATTACGTCCTGAACTAGCTGATGCACCTCTACCTCTTGAATTATTTCCATCATATAACGGATTTCCATAAGAATCATAAACTCTTTTACCATTTGCATCATATAAGAATGGAGAATAGATTGGCCCCATTGCACGAGTAAACCAGAATGGATTAATATATGACGAACCACCTCCGTCATCTGCTAATGTAGATTTCACTAAACTACCAGATAAATTCGTTCCTAATTTTAACCAATCTGTTACTTGACTATCAATACTAGTCTTAGCAGTATAACGTTCAAAATCAGACTTAATCACATAACCTGTCTCTTTCGAGTACCCAAAACCAGCATAATAAGAAGTATTATCTGTTGCTCCCGAATAATCTACATCATACTTTTGAAAAGTACCAATTCTTGAAATATAATCTTGCCAATCAAAGTCGTTGTATAACATTGCTGCATCTGTCAATTTACCATCTACAACAACTTTATCATTAGCTACTCCGTAAATATTATTTTTTAAGTTATCTTTAATTAAAGAAGAGTTTGCATAAGCATTTGCCTCTGCTAATGTGTAAGGTAGTTTTGTTGCACTATTAGTAGTTCCTAAAACTCCATTTCGCATAGCTTCCCAAGCTGTCACATAGTAATCTTCAGCTCCAATTCTTGAGTATTCAGGGATTGCTCTAGAGACAACTCCTGTATTAGAAGAAAATCTAAAAGCCCCTTTACCTTTCTTACCTTTTTTAGATGTAATCATAACAACACCATTCGCAGCTGATGAACCATATAATGATGTTGAGGCAGCATCTTTCAATACCGTCAAAGACTCAATATCATTTGGATTCAAATCCTGTAAACTCCCTGTATATACAGCACCATCTACAATATATAATGGAGTAGAAGACAATGTATATGAACTTACACCACGAATTTGCACACTCAATCCAGAACCTGGTTGTCCAGAACCTGTAGAAACTTGCACCCCAGAAACAGAACCATCTAAAACTTTAGCAACGTTTGAAATTGGTCTATTTTCTATGTCTTCTGATTTTATAGTACCAATAGAACCAACTACTGTTTCTTTTTTCTGAACTCCAAAAGCAGTGACAACAGTTTCTTCTAGATCTACTGTATCAGTCTTTTTAGGTTTTAATACTCCTAAATTTGCATTTGTAACAATATACTCTGTCCCATTAATTAATAAAACATCACCAACTTTTGCGTCGATATCAAAGTTTCCATTTTCATCTGTATAAGCCACCTTATCAGTTCCTTTTACTGAAACTTCAATATCAGCTTCAGGAAAACCATTTGCATCATTCACTGTTCCTTTTGTTTGAGCAAATACTGCTGTACTCAACCCAAGAAAAGCTAACAATGACAAAGAAGTCATTTTTTTTCTCATGTGTATTTATAGTTTATTTTAATACAATATTAACATTTTTTAACATGATAAAAAAAAAAATGTTTTTTTTTAACATTATAAAGTAATATTTTCAATTATTGTTAAATAAAAATAAATTATTTTTAACAATAACACCTATTTAATGAAAAATCAATAAATAAAATTAATCTCAACAATATAATATTTTTGTATTATTATAATCAATATCTAATCGTCATGCAAACACTTTTCGAAAATGAAAAATTCGAATGGATTAATTTACAAAATCCAACAAAAATTGAGTTAGATGAAATTGCTACTAAATATTGTTTTCAGAAATTAACGATTGAAGATAGTTTGGAGCCTGGGCATTTACCTAAATATGAATCAGATGATTCAAAAGTTTCGTTTTTGTTAATTCGTTTTTTTGATAAAGAACACCGTATGTTGAAAAACACTGTTCGAGAATTTAGTCACAAAATCAGTATTTACATCGGAGTAGATTTTATTGTGACTGTTCATCAAAAGGAAACGGATATTTTTGAAAAAATTCAGAAAAAATATTTAGCTAATACTGATCCTTCTAAAATCATTATCAAAGGAATTTTGTATCGTATTATTTCCGAAACCATCAAAACGTATGAAGAACCAGCATATCAAATGGACGAAGAAGTCAATCAACTCGAGCATTTGATTTTTACGGATGATTTCAGAAAAATTAAACTTCCTACATTATATAAAATCAAACGAGAAGCTACAGCTTGCAAAAAAATATTAGATTATACGCTTGAAGCACTGAAAGAATATCGCGCTGATAACAAAAAGACAAGTTCATCACAGGATTTGTACGAAGAAAACGTAAAAATGTTACACTTGCATTCACAAATTGTAGATGACGTACAAAGTTTGTTAACAATTTATCTTTCGTTAAATGGACAAAAATCGAACGAAATCATGCAAACGCTTACCGTTTTTTCTGCATTTTTCTTACCCTTAACTTTTATCGCTGGAATTTATGGAATGAATTTCGATTTCATGCCCGAGTTAAATTACAAATTAGGCTATCCAATTTGTTTACTTGTCATGTTATTAGTGGTAATTTTTATTTACTTTTGGTTCAGGAAAAAAAAATATTTATAATTCAGTATGATTTTCGTAACGGGAGGAACAGGTTTGGTTGGTGCGCATTTGTTGGTAGAATTGGCAAAAAAGCAACAACCTATTCGTGCCTTAAAACGAAAAACATCGAACACAGAAACCATCCAAATTTTTTTTGCGGAACAAAATGCTTCGCAATTTTATCAATTTATTCATTGGATTGATGGTGATTTGTTGGATGTTACTGAACTTCCAAATTTATTAGACGGGATCGAAACAATTTATCACGCTGCGGCTTTTGTTTCATTTGATGAACGTCAAGAAGAAGAAATTTTCAATACGAATATTTTAGGAACTGAGACTTTGGTAAATGAAGCGATTGATTCTGGCGTGAAAGAATTTTTCTTCATCAGTTCTATTGCTTCGATGGATGATTTGAATCCTTCAACTAAAATGATTGACGAACGTTCTGGTTGGAACAATGGCTTGACGCATTCTTCTTATTCTATCTCAAAATTTAGAGCAGAAATGGAAGTTTGGCGCGCTTCGCAAGAAGGGATTAAAGTTATCATTATTAATCCTGGTGTAATCATCGGAACTTTGGATACTAAACGTGCAAGCGAAAGTTTATTTCAACAAAATTCGTCAAAAAGCGATTATGCTCCTTCGGGCGGAACAGGATTTGTTGATGTACGCGATGTGGTGAAGATTTTTTTAGAATTAATTAATCAACAAGTTTACAATCAAAAATTTGTGGTAATTTCTGAAAATAAAAGTTACCGTGAAGTATTTGATTTTGTTTCGATTAACAGCAAACGTTCAGTCAAAAATGTTTCAAATACAACCTTGAAAATCATTAAAAATCTATCTATTTTTAGTCGAATTTTTGGTGGAAAATATATGACAAAAGCGAATTATTATTCGTTGACAACTTATACCAAATACGACAATTCTAAAGTTAAAAATTTGCTTCAATACGAATTTATTCCAATCAAAGAAGCAATTGATTATCATTATAAACGCTTTCAAAAGCTGAATTCTACAAAATAGTTTACTTTTGTTTTATGGAACAACAATTCATTTCAACACTTTCAACAACTGCTTCGGAATTAAAATCAGGAAGCGTTTCTGCTAAAAGTCCATCAAATATTGCGTTGGTAAAATATTGGGGAAAAAAGAAAAATCAAATTCCAACCAATAGTTCAATTAGTTATACGTTAACCAATAGCTATACAGAAACTGAATTAAAATTTTCGCCAAAAACATCGGATGCTTTCGAAGTTGAAGTTTATTTAGAAGGTGAATTGAAAGAAAGTTTTACTCCAAAAATCATTACTTTTTTCGAAAGAATTACGGCTTACATTCCATTTTTGAATCAATTCAAATTTGAAGTTCACACACATAATTCTTTCCCACATAGTTCTGGAATTGCTTCTTCAGCTTCTGGAATGTCGGCAATGGCATTATGTTTAGTTCAAATTGAGAATATTCTTGGCGCAAATTTATCAGAAGAAGACGCCAAGAAAAAAGCTTCTTTCTTGGCTCGTTTAGGTTCTGGAAGTGCTTGTCGTTCGGTTTACAAAGGTTTGGTTGAATGGGGAGAAAATGATTTTATCGAAGGTAGTTCAGATTTATTTGGAACAAAATATCCAGATGTCGAAATTCATGATGTTTTCAAAACTTTTCATGATACCATTTTATTGATTCACGAAGGTCAAAAATCGGTTTCTTCTACTGTTGGTCACAATTTAATGAATGGACATCCGTATGCAGAACGTCGTTTTGTGGAAGCAAATGAAAACTTAAAAGCTTTATTACCAATTTTAAAATCTGGCGATATCAAAGCGTTTGGAGAATTGGTAGAACATGAAGCTTTGACATTGCACGCCATGATGATGATGTCGAATCCTGCATTTATTTTGATGAAACCAAATACAGTTGCTGCTTTAGAAAAATTGTGGGAGTTCCGTCGTGAAACAGGAAATCATTTGTATTTCACATTAGATGCTGGCGCAAATGTACATTTATTGTATCCTTCGCAAGATGCGGAAGCTATTGAAATTTTCATCGAAAATGAATTGAAACAATTCTGTCAAAACGGAAATTATATAAAAGATAAAGTGAGTTTTTAATCACTTCTAAAATAAAAGGTTGTCAATTATTTGATAACCTTTTATTTTTTTATTAATAGTTTCTCCATTAACCCAAAAATAACCAAACTCAAAAAAACGCTCATTCCGATAACGACAATGATGTTGCCTAATCCAATTTCTATTGGGAAGAAAACTAATCGTATTGTGGAAATAATAGTTGTAAATAGAACTACTTTTAACCAAAAAATGTAATCAAATTTAGTTTTTGGAAGAATTTGTTTTGGCATTTTATACATCCAAAAAGCAATAAAAATCGCACCTAAAAATGTGCTAAAATGTTGTAGAAATTTATATCCCTTTACTTCGAGATTATTGAAAGGAATTTGAAACCAAGTTTCTTCTAAAGCTGGAATTAATTTCGCAAAATATCCCCATTCGTGTGTAAAAGTATACCAAAAAAGATGCGAATAAGCTCCTATTATAATTGAGAGAATTATGATTATCCAATGTTTTTTGAAATAATCAATCCAATCGAAAGTTAGGAATTGAGCAAATCGTTCTTTAAAAAAATAAGGTAAATGATGAATTAAAACATTTCGGACAAATAAGTGAAAAACGAAACAATAAATAATAGCAATTGGTAAATCAAAATACAAAACGCCCCAAAACAAATGACTATACGTCGCTACAATCTCCATTCGAGAGAAATATTCTAAATCCGGCAACATCGAACCAATGATTAATCCCGTCATCGAAAACCAATTCGATTTTAGCTTTTTTAGCGCAAGAACAATTGCTGGATGGCAAAAAGTTAGTGGCATTTAGAGTTTATTTTGATGCAAAGTAAATCAAAATATCCATTAACTACCAAAACGTTTAATGTTAACTTTTCGTTCCTTAATTTTCAGAATAAGCGGTTCATATTCTGTATTTTGTTCCTTTTCTACCGTTATTTTATTCAAATATGTTTTTGCATAAACATGTTCCGGTAAACTATTTTCAACAAGATGAAACGTGTAATTTCCAACAGGTAAAAAAGCTGTATATTCACCTCTATCATTTGTTTTAACTGTAAAAATCTGTCCATTTTCGTGATTAAAAATCAATGTAAATCCGAATAAATTTGCCGAAACCTGATACTCCAAATTTGAAGATAATTCATACTCAACTTTTCCTCTCACAACACCAGTTTGTTGCATTGGAATAGAAATAGAAGTCGTTTTAGAATTAATATTAACTGCATAATCTTGTGCAAACCATTTTTGTCCAGGAAGTTTAATTAAATAATTACCATAAGGAACTTTTTTATACTTGATATTTCCTTCTAAATCTGTAATAAAGTTAGTTTCATTTATCTTCACATTACGACTATCAGCCACTTTATCACCTTCATCAAAAATACCATTTGCATTGTAATCATAAAACACAAACAAATTTAATGTTCCGTCTTTTACATCTGTCACAGTACGTTTCGCAGGCAAATTATATTGTACACCAACTTGCAAATAAGTTTGTTTGCTATTCAATGTTTTCGAATCGTAATGGCTAAAATTCGTTTGTGTACTCACAATAAAATTATCAATTGGTTGATAATCCACAGAAGCTCCAAAAGTTAGGGTATTTCCAAAATTTTTGTCAATATTATAATAAGTAGAAACTGCCGTATTCAATTTTTTCTGAAAAAAGCTTTGACGAAAACTCGCCGAAGTTGTAAAACGTTCTAATTGATGATTTAGATTATTCGTCGAATATACTTCTGCAATCATCATACTTCCTCGTTGATAAATTGAGTTTAACTGAAAGTTTTTCACATTCCACGTTAATTGCCCATAAACAATTGGATCAACTTTACTCAACTCGTTTAACTCAGAAAACCCTCCCAAAGCATTCAAAACCAACTGATGCACACGAGAATTAGACAACCATGTAAATGTTCCGTTTAAATAAGCTGATTTAAAATCCATCGGCATATACTTAAATGTCTCATAATTCAGAATATTTGATTTTTCTATATTCAATTTTGGAGAAATCGAAAGATTAAAATGACTCGCTAATTTGAACGAAATTCCCGTCTCAAAACGTAAGGCTTTCGATTCATTTGCTTGCATATAATTAATCAAATACGGATCGATAGATTTCGGATTGTTATTCGTAATCGTTAACGAAGACCACAACGAAAATTTAGAAAACGTACGTTGCAAACGCTGATTAAGATACAATGCTCCACGTCGCGTCCCCGGATAATATCCTGAGCTGTAATAATTGGAACTATAAAAATCAAATTTACCAATTGTTCCAGAAACATTTGCAGAAACCGATAATGAATTTTCAACATCATTTGTCTCTTTAAATTTTGACAAACCATACCCAAATTTCACTGAATGATTCCACTTGTTTGGTGTAACCCATTTGTAACCATTTGTCAAAATAAAGTTCGTTGTAGAATAAGTTCTATCAAACAAAGCTGTTGTTTCTAATTCGTTTTTATCTTTTATTAAAAATCGTCCATTCGCAAAAGTTGTGTTGCTATTCTTGAAAACATCATTACTCAAATCATCTAATAAATTATAATTTTTTTCGACTGTTCCAACTACAATTCGGTTGTCATTCTTATCATAATTATTAAACAACATCACTCCTCTCCCGTTAATTGGAATATCAAAATCGTTATTATTGATTGATCCGATTAAAATTCCTTTGTCTTTGCGTTGATATTTCACCCAAGAATCTGTCAAAACCATGTCTTGATCGTTATTCCAAGTTGTTCCATTAATATTATATGCAAATTCATTCAACCCAACCGAAAATTCTTGATGAGCCATTAAGTTATAATTCGCATTAGCAGAATTAATATCGCGAGCAGTTAATCGAACATAATTTGAAGAAAAATTGGCCCAATTCTGATTTAACATTGTTGGATCTCTATACACACGATTGGAACTTGCATTCTGAATGGTAAAAAATACATTTCCTGCAAAATCTTTGGTCGTTGTATAACCCGAAACATTTGCCTGAAAACTTTCAATTTTCATCATATCTCGGTCTACATATTTAGAAAAACGAACAATTTTTTCTTGAAAAGCTTCTATCTTTATTCGTTTGTTATCAGAAGTAAAATTACCTCTGAAGTCAGGAAGAACATTGGTTAGCAAAATTTCTTCGGCTTGATTTCCCATATTCATTACTTTCAATTCATAATGAATAGAATCTCCTTCTTGACGATAAAAAATATTACTCTGGACAGGAAAAATCTTGATGTTTCTCTTCTGCAAAACCACAACCGAAGTAACGGATTTCCCTATTTCTTTTTTGCTTAAAAAATCAATAATATTGAATTCTAAATCTAATTTCCCAGCCATTTGCGATTTACTCACCGTAAATTGCATTGGAATAAAAGCCTTCTTGTTTGGATTGATTTTTATTTGAAGATTATCTTGCGAATACGATCTTATAGCCGAAGGAATTTTAAGTCCCAGACGAGCATTTATCGTATCATTGGTTGTATTTTCTAATTGAAGAATAACAGAAAAGTTGTTGCTATCTTCTAATTTAACTTCTTTTATTGTACTAAATTTCAATCCGTTATTTATTGTTTGAGCACGTAAGTTTTGTCCGCTAACAAGGAAAAGCAGAATAAAAAATACGCTTCGAAAATAATTAATTGAAAAGAACATATTGTTTTACAAAGGTGTAATCGTGTACAGCAAAGAAGTTGAATAATTCCCAGGTTTGCTATTCAAAATTTTATTATCCGACGGAGTTGTAGAATAAATAATATTGTACTTTTTTGAAGCCGTTTTAGAACTATTCGTCATCAATGATTGATTGTAATTCGAAAGTTTTATTTCCTTAGAAAGATTATTTGTTTCGGTGTCTTTTATCTGAACATTGATTGAATTTAATTCCAAATTCTGTGCATCACTCGATTGTAAATATTGATTAAGCGACGAAACTTGAATATCGTAAGCAGTATCAGAAGAAACAATTAAGCCGTTTTGATATTCTTTCTTTACACCATTTCTATAATCTTGTATTGTATTGAAAACCAATTCTGCATTTACAGCAGAACCATCGACCGCAATAGAAAACGTCGGAGCTGATTCGTAATTTCCGTTTGGACTAATTTGCATTTCAATCGGAAAAAGACTTTTACCAATCAGGGTTCCAAATTCATTCAATAAAGAAAACTCGAATTGAATTGGATAATTGTTCCATGATTTTAGAGGATTTAGATATGCTCCTGCATCAATCACAATATCATAATTCAGTACAATTGCACCATATTTTCCTGCTGGTGTTGCAATTGTTAAAGGAGAATTTCGGATAAAATAATTTGGAGAAAAACTCATCGCGATGTTATTCTGAATAACTCCTAATTGATTTATTGTAGGATAATTCTCTGAATAATATTGAGAAGTTGTATAATTATTAAATTTTAGCTTCAGTTTTTCGACAGGAAATTCTTTTTTCTCAGAATTTACAATAGGCGAAACAACACGCGCAACTAAAGACCAATTTTTATAATTTAAAGCACCAGACATGTGCATTTCTACAGCCACAACATTAGCCGTCGTAACTCCATTACTTCCATTTACTTGCACCCAACCATTATTATGAGCATTTAACGTAAACTGAGCAGAAACTGCCATTGTCAACAATAATGTTATGGTTGAAACTATCTTCTGAAACAAGTTACTATTTATCATTTGAGAACGTCAATTCAGCAATTTTCAATTGATCATCTTTCTCAAAACTTAAAGTTGAGGTAACAATATACGAGCCTTTTGGCAAATCCTTTGGCAATGGTATATATACAATTCTTTTATCATTGGGTAAACTATAGAAAACTGCATCTTGCAATTTTGTTTGTTGACCATTTTCTTGATTAATGATTTCATTTGTAATCGTTCCTTCGCTCCAAACATTTCCTTCATTGGAAATATTAAGCACCAAACGATTTTCAGTTTTATCGTAAACAAAATTTGTAAACTCTACATTTGTATCACGTGCAATATTTAATCGTTGATAAATTTTGACACCTGTACGAATCGAGATTTTAATATTTTCTCCACTTTTGTTTTGTCCATCGATCGGATTTGTTTGCGTGATGTACATCATTGCTGTATGCACACTCTCTGCATTTATCTTTTCAGGAACTTGCATCAGAACTTCTATTTCTTTCGATTCTTTTGGCAAAAGTGTAAATGTATTACTTGGTAAAACTGTGATCCAATTTGCATTACTTGTTGTTAAAGTATTAGGTTCAGAGACTACATTACCTCCAAACTCATCATACTTCCAATCATTAAAAGAAACTGACAACTCTAATGTATGTGCATCACTTACATTGGTTACCAAAATCTTTTTACGCTCAGACTCACCAGGATTTAACGCAAAATAAGTCCTTGGTGGACTTACAGAAATACCTGATTGTGCACTAATCTTAGTTGAAATGATTAATGCTAAAAAAGAAACGATTGTTAAAAAACGAAGAACTTTCATAAGCAAAAAAAGAAGTGATATTTTTCAATACCACTTCCTGTTTTTTATATTATTGTGCCTCAATTGTATAAGTTACAGTAGTTGTATAAACATTAGGATTCTCAACATTGTAGTATTTATTTAGATAAGCATTGTTTCCTCTTCCTTTATACGCAACGTTGAATTTTAAATCTGTACCTCCAACTGCACTAGAAATTAAATTTTTATCAGAATTAGTTAAATTTTTAACTTCAGGAAACTTAGCCTTTGTTAATTCATTCCCTGTTCCTAAACTTGCTTGTAAATTAATTGTACTTACAGCAATTTTATGATCTTTACCATCTTTAGATGTATATTCTAAATTTTCTTTATCAGATTTCACTTTTACAGCAAAACCACCAGTACTATATACAATTAAGTGGTCGTTCATGTTTGATGTAACACCATTAGAATAATCTTCTTTTGTTTGATATTCTAAGTTTACAATATTATCACCTCCAATTAAAATTGTTTGAATTGGTCTTAGTGTTACGTTTAATGTAGCTGTTGCTGTTTTAGGCTGTGCAAAAGCTAATCCTGAAGTTAATGTACAGAAAACTGTTAAAAAAAATGCTAATTTTTTCATCATTTTAAAATTTGTTAAAAATTTATTAAAAAATATTTGTTAAATAAACTGGTAGTTTATATATTTAAGATTGGTTATTCTCAAATGCGATGCAAATGTAGAAGTTGTTTTTTATTCTTAAAAGATTAAATCATACCAAAAGATGATGAAAAACGACATTTCTAACTATTTAATTCCGAGTGCTTTGTCTGAATTTAGTCGGAGAAATCCCCGTGTTTTTCTTGAAAAACGCAGTAAAATTGGTTTCTTGAAGGAAATTGAGTTCCAGCGCAATCTCTTTTATTGACATTTTTGAGTTGACTAATAAAATCTTTGCATTTTTCATCAATTCTTCAACAATCATTCCTTTTGCTGTTTTTCCAAAAACGATTTGAGTTGCTTTATCTAACCTTCTTTTTGTAATAAAAAGTTTATCACTGTAAAAAGATACTTGTTTATTTTCCTTGACATTTTCTTGCAAAAGTTTTTTGAATTTTGTCGCAAGTTCTACATCAAAATCATCTTGTTTAAATTGGGTTTGCATATCAAATGTTTCCATTTGACCATTGATAATAATACGTTCCAAAAGATTATGAGCAAGCTTCATATCTAATTCATTTTCGAATGCAGTAAAGAAATATTGCAAATAATTAGCCTCAAAAATTGGAGCAGAACAAATTGTATTCTCAACAATATTTATAATATCTCGCGAAAAAAGTGTAGAATTTTCTAACTTCAAGTTCTCTTCGATTGATTTTGAATAAAATTCTTGTTTAAAAACAATATAATAAGCATCAGTACGAGTAATTTGTTTCACAAATTCTTGAGAGATATTGGGAGCTATAAAAGGAAAATGGTTTTTAGGAATCGAATATTCTTTTCCATTTATTTTATGAATAAACTTTTTAGAACCAGACCAGATTATTCCAAAATAGTCATCAACGGATAACTCTTTTCTCAATTTCTCTATTTGTACGATATCATTCAATTCAAATGCGGTTATACCTACATCAAAAACCAAATTATTATAAACTTTACGATTATTCCACAACATACGTCTATACTATTTTATCAGTGTTATCAATGCAAAATTACGACCATTTTTAACCAAATTACTTGATATAGATCAAGTTATAATTTTAGTGCTCCAAAAATAATAAAATACAATATGCTATTTAAGTATTTTAAAAAATTAACTAAAAAAGAAAGCTTATTTTTAATGAATAAAAAAAAGTCTCAATAAATATTGAGACTTTTAAATGTATTTTAATGTAGAAATTTTCTAATAACCTTTTGCTCCTTGCTCTCGTTTTACAATCGCCAATGCAGAAGATGTTCCAATTCTTTTCACGCCTAAAGCGATCATTTTTTCAGCTTCTTCTGTTGTGCGAACTCCACCAGAAGCTTTCACTGGAAGTGAACCTGAATTTTCAAGCATCAATTTAATAACATGCTCGTTTGCTCCATTTGGTTCTCCATTTTCAGTTTTATAAAAACCTGTAGAAGATTTTACAAAAACTTTTGATGCATTTTCTTCACCTGCTTTCTCTAAAACAGTATCACGAATTAATTGTGTTATACCAACAATCTGTTCATCTGTTAAAGCAGCAGTTTCGATAATCCATTTTACAACTTTACCTTCACGCAATGCGACTAATGTTGCAGCTTCTACTTCTTCTTTTACTTTATCACTATCACCTTTTTTGAACGCTTCGTAGTTGACTACAAAATCTAATTCATCGGCTCCATCAGCAATTGCTTTTTGCGCTTCTCTCAACTTTTCATTCAAATCGTAAGTCCCTTCAGGAAAACCAATTACAGTTCCCAAAACAACATTCGATTTTTTCTCATCCAATAATTCACGAACTGATCTTACATAATCAGGACGAATCATTACCGCATAGATATCATTATCAATAGCTTCTTGTGCTAACTTATGCACCATCTCTAATGTATCAGAATTCGAAATACCTGCTTGTTCAGGTGTTTTAAGATACGTCGAGTCTAAATATTGATTAATATTCATCTTTGTATATTAAAGTTTTATTTGTCTATCTATTGGTTGCTCCAACGAAATTATAGTTTCTGTACGTGTAACGCCATCAATTTGCTGAATTTTTTTGTTCAACACATTCATTAAATGTAGATTATCACGACTCAAAATTTTAAGGAAAATCCCGTAATTTCCCGTTGTAAAATGAGCTTCCACTACTTCTGGAATCTCTTCCAAAGCTTTCACAACTAATTTATAAGAAGAAGGTTTGTCCATAAAAACACCAACAAATGACATCGTTGAATAACCTAAAATTGTTGGATTTACAATTACTTTAGTTGAATCAATCACACCAGAAGCTTCTAATTTCTTGATACGTTGATGAACTGCCGTATTTGATATACCTAATTCTTTTGCTAATTGCGAAACAGGCATGTTAGCATTGTCCATAAAGGCATTCAGAATCAACTTATCGATTCCGTCAATCTCAACCTGACCATTTTCGTGGATTCTCACCTATTCTTAAATTATACTGCTACAAATTTAATATTTTAAAATGGTATAAACGGGAAAATGATCGCTATATCCACCGAAATATTTTCTACCAAGAAAAGTTCTGAATGGCGAACCTGTAGATTTTCCGCCTGTATTCTTCAAAAAATCAGCATCAAAAATATCTGTTTTTATATATTCTAAATTTGTGTGAGAAGTAAAAAATCCTTTCGAAAAAATCTGTTGATCGAATAACATCCATTGTTTCTTAAAGATCATCGAACCTCTTTTATACGATTGTAGACTGACCATTGGATTGAATAATTCGTTTCTGTTTATTTCTTCTTGTTTAGAACGAGTATCCAATTCATCAATTAAGTCAGAATTTGTTGGAGCATCATTAAAATCTCCCATCACAACAATTTTTGCCGAATAATTTTCGGTTAACAAATCGTTAATTCTTTTTCGAATCGTTTTAAAAATATGTTGACGTTTTAATTGATTGATTTCTTTATCAATTTTAGAAGGCAAATGAACAATAAAAATATGAATAATTTCGCCAACTAAATTTCCTTTCACATATAAAATATCTCGTGTATAAGATTTTGTATCATACTGATCTTTAAAGATAAATCTAATTGGTTCGCTTTCTATAACTTCAAAAAATTGTTGACGATAAATTAATCCAACATTTATTTTTCTTTCGTCTAATGATTTATATAAAAGTGTTTTATAATCACCATCTTTCAAAAAATCATTTTGAATCAAATCTTGCAAAACCTCTTCATTTTCAACCTCAGCCAAACCAACCAAACATGGTAATTCATTTGTTTCTAATTTTCCAATTTTAGAGATGCAGAATGCAATCTTTTTCACCTTTGTGTCATAACGATTATCTTTCCATTTGATAAAATTACTGGGCAAAAAAGATTCGTCTGAAGATTTAGAATAAAAATTTTCGACATTATAAAATGCGATTGTCACTAGATTTTGTTTCAAAAGAATTGTTTTCTGCAAAATTAAGAAAGAAACTAAGTTTATAAAAATTGGTTTCTTAAGAAGCATTAAAAAGACGACTTTCTCAAAAGTGAACTTATACATAAAGTTGAAAAAAAAATCAGTCAAAAATTATCAACTTGAACAATTTTCTTTCAATAAATTATCAACTTGACGACCTATCAAAAATCATGTTAAAAATTATACTAAAATTAGTGTAAATGATTGATTTATGGTCAATTTAATCTGCTAAATATTGTATATTTGCAAAGTTTGCAGTTTCTGCATTCAAAATTGAAAAAATGTATTTTTAATTGACTATTATTAAAATAGTCTCAAAAAAATTTAAAACATAATGTCAAAAATTCATTACACACTTACGGATGAAGCTCCGATGTTGGCAACTCACTCATTTTTGCCAATCGTACAAGGATTCACGAAAACAGCTGATATTACAATCGAAGTTCCAGATATTTCTTTAGCTGGACGTATTTTAGCTAATTTCCCTGAATTCTTAAAAGAAGAACAAAGAATTCCTGATGCTTTAGCAGAATTAGGAGCTTTGGCGACTACTCCGGAAGCAAATATCATTAAGTTACCTAATATTTCGGCTTCTGTTCCTCAGTTAGACGAAGCGATTGCAGAATTGCAGGCGAAAGGTTTTGCTGTACCAAATTATCCAGCTGAACCAAAAAATGAAGATGAAAAAGCAATCAAAGCTAGATACGGAAAAGTTTTAGGTTCTGCTGTAAATCCAGTTTTACGTGAAGGAAACTCTGACCGTCGTGCACCGAAAGCTGTTAAAAACTATGCAAAAGCTAATCCTCACAAAATGGGAGCTTGGGCTACAGACAGCAAAACAGAAGTTGCTTACATGAAATCCGGTGATTTCTATGGTACTGAAAATTCAACTACATTAGAAAACGCAACTGAATATACAATCAAATTTTACGGAGAAGATGGTTCTGTTCAAGAATTAAAATCAGCAGCACCTTTAAAAGCTGGAGAAGTAATTGATTCTTCTGTAATGAACTTAAACTCTTTAAGATCATTTGTTCAAGAAGCTATTCAAGAAGCAAAAGACAAAAACGTATTATTGTCTACTCACTTAAAAGCAACAATGATGAAAGTTTCTGATCCAGTTATTTTTGGAGCTATCGTTGAAACTTTCTTTAAAGATGTTTTCGTAAAATATGCTGATACTTTCAAAGCATTAGATATTAATCCGAACAATGGTTTAGCAGATTTATTCGAAAAAATAAAAGGTCATGCACAAGAAGCAGAAATCAAAGCTGCAATTGAAGCTGATTTAGCAAACGGACCACGTGTAGCAATGGTGAATTCTGATAAAGGAATTACTAACTTCCACGTTCCTTCTGATATTATTGTTGATGCTTCTATGGCTGCATTGGTAAGAAACGGAGGTAAAATGTGGAACAAAGATGGCGCTGAAGAAGATACTGTAGCGATCATCCCAGACCGTTCTTATGCTGGTTTCTACGAAGCTGTTGTAGACGATATGAAAGCAAACGGTGCTTTAGATCCTACAACTATGGGTTCTGTTCCTAATGTTGGATTAATGGCTCAAAAAGCGGAAGAATATGGTTCTCACGACAAAACTTTCCAAGCTCCTGCAAACGGAACAATCAAAGTTGAAGACGCAAACGGAAACACATTATTAGAGCAAAAAGTTGAAACTTCTGATATTTTCAGAATGTCTCAAACTAAAGATGCTCCTATTCAAGACTGGGTTAAATTAGCAGTTAACAGATCTCGTTTATCTGATACTCCTGCAATTTTCTGGTTAGATAAAGGAAGAGCTCACGATCAACAAATCATCAAAAAAGTTGAAAAATACTTAGCTGATCACGATACAACAGGTTTAGATATTCGTATCATGGACGTTAAAGACGCGATGAAAGAAACTTTAAGCCGTGCAAGAGAAGGAAAAGATACTATTTCTGTTTCTGGTAACGTTTTACGTGACTACTTAACAGATTTATTCCCAATTTTAGAATTAGGAACTTCTGCTAAAATGTTATCTATCGTTCCATTAATGAACGGAGGTGGATTATTCGAAACTGGTGCGGGAGGATCTGCTCCAAAACACATCGAACAATTCGTAGAAGAAGGTTACTTACGTTGGGATTCTTTAGGTGAGTTCTTAGCATTACAAGCTTCTTTAGAGCACGTTTCTCAAACACAAGGAAATGCAAAAGCTCAAACTTTAGCTGATGCTTTAGATGAAGCAAATGCTAAATTCTTAGCAACTGACAAATCTCCAGGTCGTAAATTAGGAACTATCGATAACCGTGGTTCTCATTTCTATTTAGCTATGTACTGGGCAGAAGCGTTAGCAAATCAAACAAAAGATGCTGATTTAGCTGCTAAATTTGCTCCTGTTGCAAAAGCTATGGAAGAAAACGAAGCAAAAATTAACGAAGAGTTAATCGGAGCGCAAGGTAAACCTCAAGATATTGGTGGTTACTACAAAGCAGATTTTGCTAAAACAACTGCTGCAATGCGTCCATCTGCAACATTAAATGCAATTGTTGACGGAATCTAATCCAACACAACATTTCTTTATAAATTTAAAACCTCGAGAAATTCTCGAGGTTTTTTTGTTTAAAGTCTTTTGATTAAATTCATTAACAAAAATTAACATTATTCGAGAAGAAAAATCATCATTCAATCAAAAGTTATGATAAACTTTAATAAAAAGTATGAATGAAAATCGTCTAAATAATGATAATTTTAAGAATTCAAATTCATTCTATTAGATTAATCATTCTCGCATGAAATATATTTATTTACTCGCATTATACTTTTGCTCGATTACAACTTTTGCGCAATCAAAATTAGAAACGGCTATAAAAAGTCTGGATACAAATTACGCTCAAGAAAAAGTTTATTTATTATTTGATAAGGAAAATTACATTGCTGGCGACAATATTTGGTTCAAAGCTTATACATTAAATGGCTACAAACCGAGCTTAATTTCTACAAATCTTATTGTAGAATTATACAATAAAGACAAAAAATTAATCGACCGAAAACTGGTTCCGATTGTGAACGGTGAAAGTGACGGAACGCTAAATACCAAAAACGAAAACGAGGAAGGAATTTACTTTGTAAGAGCCTACACAACGTACATGACTTTCTTCTCAGAAGAATTTCAATACATCAATCAAGTTAAAATATTTAATCCAAATTCTAAATTAAAACTTGTTCCAAATCCAAATTTAAAATGGAATGCAAAAGCTTTTGCGGAAGGTGGAAATTTTATTCAAAATCAAACAACTAAATTTGCTGTAAGATTAAAATCGGACGGAGATTTACCAAAAAAATGGAATGGTTTTGTATTTGAGAAAAATAATCCTACCAATAAAATTACAACATTTGATAATTTAGATGAAAACGTTGCGACTTTTGCGTTGAGAGCAGAAGAAGGCAAATCTTATCAAGTACAATTAAATGACGAAAAAGGAAATCAACAAATTATTGATTTACCTGAAGCTAAAAAAGATGGGATTCTGATGAAAGTTGTTCGAAATAGCAAAGACATTGTGATCCAATTAAAAAGCATCAATCAAGAAAATCCTTTATTGAATCATAAAATTATTGGAACAATTAATAATGAACTTGTAATGAGTTCTCAAATTGTAAAAAGTGTGGAATCGGTTTCAACTTATGTTCCAAAAGAGGTTTTAGACAATGACAAAGGTATTTTGAACATTGCCATTTTTGATGCAAATGATATTCAGGTTGCTCATCGTTTGATATTTATCAATCCAAAAGAATCGTACAAAAAACCTGAAATTTCTTTCGAAACAACGGCTAATCCACGAGAATTAAACACAATTAAGGTAAAATATCCTGAAGAAATTAATTTTTCGGCTGTTATCAAAGATCAAAAAAATAATGATGAAGACAATTTAATTTCTGCAATGTTATTGACGCGAGATTTTAGTTCGAAAATTAATCATCCTACACAATATTTTAAAAATAATGAATTCTCAGAAAATCTGGATGCGCTTTTAATAACAGAAAAATGGAAAAGATTTAATTGGGAAGATTTAGTGGTTGGAAATATCGTAAAACCTACTATTGACAACGATCGTAGATATCTTTCCTACAAAGTGAAAGCATATAATAACGGGAGAGAATTGAGCAATGCTTCGTTGAGTATTATTTATAAAATGCAGAATAATGGAAAAGAATTTGCAACGCTTGATACTGATTATGAAGGAAACTTCGAGATGAATAATTTGTTTTATTATGGGCCAATGGCGATGAATTATTTCTTGAATTCGGAAAATGGAAAATCTGCCAACAACGGAACTTTAACTTTATCTGTTGTGCCAAATTATAAAAGTACAAGTTATAAATCCAAATTGCCTGCAACGCCTTATTTATTAGAAGAAATTACGAATAAAGAAGAAGTCGAGAAGCAGAATACGTATAAACAGAACATCAAAATCATCAATGATAAAAGTATTCGTCTGAAAGAAGTTGTTGTAAAAGCGGATAAAAAATCGAAAACTGAGAAGCTGAACAATGAATTAAGTAGCGGAATGTTCAATAACATAAACGAAACTGTGATAGATTTCGTAAACGAATCTCAGCCAATAGAAGGTTATACAAATATTATGGACTTTTTAGCTGGACGAGTTGCAGGATTAACGGTTTCTAACGGAGTTCCAAAAATTAGAAATTCTGAAGTTGCAATTTATTGGAACGAAATGAAAATGACTTCGGATAATTTAACGAGCATTAATCCTAGAGATATTGCGATGGTAAAAATTTTCAAAGGCGCTGGTTTACTTGGAAATGCAATTGCAATTTATTCGAAACGAGGAAGTGATGCGCCAGTTGATAACACGCCGATGTTACCAAATAATTTAATTCAGATTGGTGGCTACAATCAATCTCTGCCATATTTTAGCAATGATGATTACGAGTCGCTTTACAACGATATTCCAAATGATATAAGAAGCACTTTATTTTGGAATCCTAATTTGTATACAGCTCCAGGAGAAAACACAGAAATAGAATATTTCAACAATGATAAACCAAAAGATTATCAATTAACCATAATTGGTTTCGACGAAAAAGGAAATCCTGTTTATTATGAAGGGAAAATAAATTAAACCAAAAAACCTCGAGAATCTCTCGAGGTTTTTGGTTTTAATCAAATTCGTCGATAATATAGTAGGGTTTGTCGATTTTAAAGTTCAAAAAGAATCGATTTGGAGAATATTTGTTTAAAATTAATTCAACATGAAAACATTTATTCAACTTATCATTTTATTTAGCGCTAGTTTTCTATTTGCTCAAAACTATACACTAACAGGCGAAGTTATGGAGCAAAATAAAGCGCTTCCTTATGTTGACATTACCTTATCTAACCAAGACACAATCATCAATTTAACAACAGATGAACTTGGAAAATTCGCTATTGAAGCAAAGAAAAATACGTACAAATTTGAAATCAACTATTTTGAAGAAATTGTTTTTCAGAAAGATATTCAATTGAATAATTCTATCGATTTAGGAAAGATTGAAATTAAAACATCTACAAACTTGAAAGAAGTTGTCGTTGGAGCAGAAAAGAAAATCATGGAACGAAAAATCGATCGGTTTGTTTTCAATGTAGAAAATTCTACTTCAGCGGCTGGCGGAACTGCAATGGATGTTTTGCGCGTCACTCCTGGTTTGAATGTAACAAATGATAATATTGCGGTTTCTGGAAAAAATTCTGTAATGGTTTTGATTGATGACAAACCAACTTATATGTCGCAAACAGATTTGATTAATTATTTGGAAAGTATTAGCGCTTCTGATATTTCAAAAATTGAAGTCATCACGACTCCGCCTGCAAAATATGAAGCAGAAGGAAATAGTGGAATTATAAATATTGTAACAAAAAAAATAAAAAATAATAGCTGGAATTCCACTATTGGAGCATCATATACGCGAAGTAAAAGAAACACAGAGCGCTACAATGCAGCTTACAATTTACAAAAAGATAAATGGACAGTTCAGACTTCGTTGAATGCTGGAGATAGAAGATTTCTGAGAACATGGAACAACGAATTATTTTTCTCTGATGCGCGCAGACACAACATTTCTTACACAGATTATATCAACAAATATCTAGGAGGACGATTCTCTGTTGATTATAAATTAACCGATAAATGGACAATTGGTTCTAAATTTTCATTCAACAATTCGAAATATAATTCAGAAAATCCACAAGAAATGTTTTTCAAGAATTTAACGAACGAAGTTTATCAAACAAATAAAGGAAATTCATTCGAAAATGGTAAGACGAATCAATCTTTGGTCAATCTTTATTCTGAATTTGCACTTGATTCATTAGGTAAAAAGATTTCATTTGATGCCGATTACGCCAATTATTCATCTCCTATGAATAGAACTTATGCAACCAATTCTTACAAAAATAATCAGTTAATAGAAGATTCTTTTTTTGGTGGAAAAAGTAATTTAAACAATCGTATTGAGAATTTTTCATCTAAAATTGATGTAGAACTTCCTTTAACAAATTTCAATTGGAGTTTTGGGGCTAAATTTTCGCAATCAAAATCAAATAATTTGGTTGAAGCATATAAAGCAGACGAAAATTACAACTATACATTTGATGAAAATTTGTCGAATCTTTTCAAATACAAAGAAAATAACGAAGCAATTTATTTGAACGGAAGTAAAAAGTTTGGAGAAAAATGGCAGATGCAAGCTGGTTTGAGATTAGAAGCAACACAAACAGAAGGTTTTTCGAGAGAAAATAATCAAACGAATAAAACAGATTATATCAAACTGTTTCCGTCATTTTATTTGTTGCATACTTTTGATAAAAGTAAAAGTTTAGGAATTAATTATTCGCGTCGTATCAATCGTCCAAATTACGAAAGTTTAAATCCTTTTCGAATGATACAAAACGAATATGTTTACAACGAAGGAAATCCTTTTTTGAAACCAGCTTTTACACACAATTTAGAACTTACTTTTACTTACAAAAAATTTGATACTCGACTTTATTATTCAAGTTTGAGAGATGGTGTCAATCAAGCTTCAATCATTGATGAGAACACAAAACATAATACTTTTGTTTGGATGAATTTTGTAGATTCGGATAGCTTTGGTTTGAGCCAAAATATGACGATAAATCCTACAAAATGGTGGTCAAGCGTTACTACTTTTGAAGTTTCTTATTCGAGCGCAAATGTTGCAATTTCTTCTAAGCGATTCAAAGGTTGGTCAAGTTCATTATTTTCGACAAATGATTTTACGCTTAATCAACAAAAAACGATGTTTATTAACTTGATTTATTTTCAAAATTTTGGAGAAACTTTCCAAAATTATAAACTAAAACCTTATGCTCGTTTCAATCTTTCGTTCAAATATTTGATGTTAGATAAAAAATTAGAATTGAGTTTGAATGCAACAGATATTTTCAAAGCGCAAGAATATTTATCACAAAATAACAATGGAATCGTACAAACTTTTGCGAATGTATGGGATACTCAAAGCATAAGAATTGGATTGAATTATAAATTCGGAAGTAATAAATTATCAGTAAAAAATCGCGAAACTGGAAATCAAGATGAAGTAAATAGAATGTAAAAATAATAAAAAAAGACGATTTTATAAAATCGTCTTTTATTATTTAAAACCTCGCTTGCACTTGCACACTTCCCGTATGTATTGGCTTATTTTCTTCGGTTTTTCGTCCATCATACGAAATATTCAATTGCAAAAAACTTGTGATTTGCCGTTGGATTTGCAACTGCCAAACAAAATTATTTCCAGCGCGCAAACCTTCCATCATTTGATTTCCAACAACAGATTCTTGGTTTCCGATAAATTTATTGTTGATAAAACTAAAACTTCCCAACAAACTCATTTTATCCGAACCGTTCCATTGAATTTCTGTTCCCAAATCCGACTGATTTAATTGCTCTTCACCCGAAACATTCTTCTTATTTTGATAATTATAAAACAACGACGCAACAAGATTTTTTTCTGTTTGATACGTAATTTTTGGTGATAAACGAAGATTATTTAACTTATATCGTCTACTCAAAAATAATTCAGAATCGCTGTTAATCACCATATATTCAGTATCGAAACTTGCGATTAGATCTTGCAAAATCTTATAACGCGCTTGCAACAAATAACTGTCTGAATCACGGTATTCAGAACCTGTGTAAACATACGTTTGGGATTGTTGTTGATTGTAAATAAAATTTGACGACCATTTATATTGTGTTCCTTGATTAAAGAAAATCGACGAACGAATACTTCTTGTTTTACCTAAAATTTGAGCCGAATTCGTAAAAGGATTCCATTCTAACGTCGTTCCTTCTTTGCGCAACGAGTTACTTGCCGAGATATTTTGCTGAAACATCCAACGATTCCAGAATTCATTTTCGGTATTAAAAACTTGTTTTGGACGAAAACGCAACGTAAAATTGAATTGATTTTTATTCGTTTTCAAATACTCGATTGTATTCGTATACACGCGAATATAATTTGCTTGGTCGATAAATTCTGCCACTTCAAACTCGTCAATTTGCTCAATTCCATCGCCGTTATAATCCGTCCATTTGTAAATTCCCATTCCATCCGAAACTTTTACATACTGAAATTCACGCTGCGGTTCCACACCGCTTCCCACTTCATAATCTACATTTAATTGTAAACCTTGATTGAAAAAAGCTTTGTACCATTTTACGCTTCCTGTCATAAAATCTTCGTTCGGCGCATCTAAAAATTGATAATTAACTCGTCGATAATGGAAATTTAAATTTAATTGATGATTTTGTTTTTGTATTAATGTTGAATTAAAAATAGCTCCTTTACTTTGTTGAATATTTTGCCAAGTCCCTAAACGAACCGAATCGTCTTGACGTTGATAAACCGTCAAATCGATTTTATGACCAAGCGAATCTGCAAAACCTCCTTTCAACTGAAATTCATTCCATTTAAAACTTAAATCTGATTTTTGATTTTTTGTCAAATCATCCATGTCATTATTCTCGCCCCAAACTCTCGCTCCAACCCAAAATTTATTTCCAATTTTTCGTTTTCCATCTACCATATAACGCGCAAAATTGGTATTTTGAAGCGTTGCTTTTGTTGATAAAATATTTGCTTGCGCAACGATTTCGTCTTTTTCAGTTTTATAATTTGCATCAAGTTGATTTCTCAAACCTTTGTACAAACCAGTATTTTCAAGATAATCGAATTTATATTGTGCATTAAATTTTTCTTTCCAAGATGAATTGATTTTTGCTGTGATAAAATTCTGATTTACGCCACTTAATTCTTGTTCCAAATTAAAATCTCGTGCAAATTCAACAGCTCGTAAACGCTCTGCACTTTTATAATTTTTATTAATAAAATTCCATTCCGCATAAGGTGTAATTTTCCAATTTTTGAAAGAAAATGTTTTTTCACCATAAACACGAGTTGCTAAACCAGAATTGTTTTGATCATCAATCGATGAAAATAAATTTTGATCATAATTACTCAAACCTAAATTAAAACCAACATTTCCATTATTTCTCAATTGATATTGTCCATTCAACGTATAAATCTGCAACTTTTTAGGCGAAATTAATTGCTTTATTGGTTCATAATCACCTTGTAAAACTCCAGCAATTGCTTCGTTATATTGAAAGACTTTCCCATTTTGATTCGCATTTATTTGTCGATAATTTCCTTGATTAGCGCCAACATACGTGAAAGCCACTTGATACAATTCATCGTTTGGATCCGTCGAATATTCAAAAATATCTAATCCATTTTGATTTACTTTTCGATACAAGATTTTATTCGAATCATACTTCGTTTTCTCTGCAGAAATGGTGTACATTTTATCTGGATCATTCCCTGCATTTGCCAAAATTTGCTTTTCAGCATCTGTCAAATCATTTCCAAGTGAATTATACTTCGAATCTCCTTGAGAAAAGAAAAAACCTGACAATTTCAATCGTTCCGATTCGTATTCAGCTCCACCATAAAGTAAAACTTGTGAATAATTTCGAGAATTGTACAAATACTCCACATTAATACGCGTATTTGCGGTAATCAATCGGTTTGAAGTGAAAGAAATTTCTCCTGTATTGTAATTAATTACATAATCATTTTGCTCGCCACGCTCCAACAAAACACCATCAATATATACTTTTTCACTTCCCGAAATAATAATCACATACAATTCATTATTCTTTCCAGAAAGCCTATAAGGACCTTGATTTCCGTCTTGTCCAACAAAATTAACACGCATAAATTCACCTCGTGTAATGCTTCCAGAAGCAAAAATATTGGTCGACGATTTTTCGCCTTTTAACTGAGTTGACAATTGTAAACCTGTTACTTTTTGATTAAATGGATTGAAAAAATCTCGTTCTTGATTGGTATTAATATCAATATGTCCAGCTCTAATTTTCGAATTTTTACTGGCTAATTCGATGTAAACTTTATCAAATTCTTGCAGATTTTGCGTGTATCCATCCGATTCTATTGGCACATTATTATCCGCAATCGCCGCATTTACTGTAATATCATCCGATAATTTTCCTGACAATTCCAAATCCAACGAAGATTGCACAGACGCACTTTGATTATTCCCAAAACGAATACCACGAACCATCGAACCTTTACTATTCAAACCATCAAAAACATCTTTGTTCGCTTGTTTTGAATTCGGTTCTATTTGATGAAAAATATCAACTGGTTTTGCATCATTAACAATGATATTCGGATTTTTGGCATAAAAAACAGATTCGGCTAATTTTGGATTAACAAAATACTGAATTTTCACCATTTGTTTGGCGATTGAAGAATTGAAATAAACCTCGTTTCGTTCAAAATTTATCGTATAAAATTCTTTTGAAATTGGATTTCCTATTGAATCTAAAATTTGAAATTTTTCTGACAAAATTCCTTTATTTTGCAGCTTTATCGTATCAGAAAGTTGAACAGAATCTTGTCTAAAATTAGGATTTTTCCACCCAAAATGTTGAGCAAAAACAAAACTGTTCACTAACCAAAAACATAGAAAAAATAGAATCCGAAACTGCAAAAGATTTTATTAGAATAACGAAAATTTAAGCTAAAAATTTTACTCGAAATTTAATCACTTTTTTTGAATCAAATAATAGTTTCTTTGGATACGATCGTTATAATTTTTTTGATTTTTTGAAGAATGATTCAAATCGACCACACCAATTTTTTTGATTGAATAATTATTGAAATGATCCGCAAAAAAAGTAGAATCTGACGGACTTGCTAACATTCCAAATTTCTCTTCTTTCGGAAAGATAGTTTTCTTTCCATCGTTAATTGCAGGAATTGAAGTCCCATAATCCAACACTATTTCAGGAACAAAACTTTGCCATTCGTATGTTTTGATTTGATTTTGTTGTTCTAATTTTTTCAGATTTTTAGCAGAAGAATACAATTCTTCGGAAAAAGTTAATTTGGAAAGTGGAAATCCAAACGCAACAACTGAGCACATCAATAAAATAGTTGAGTAAAATATCTGTTCGAATGATTTTATCTTTAATCCTTTAAAAATTGAGATTCCTAAAATTAATCCTACGACAGCAAAAGGAATCGACCAAACCAAAAATTCTGACAAACGATCTTTTGTATAAATAAAAACACCAACTGAAATTGCGATTCCTATTATTCCGTATAAACCAAACGCAAAATTGGTAAAATATCGTTCAGTTTTATTTGATAAATTTTTGAATTCTAATCGTAAATATTCGATATAAAAGCCAATATTCATCGCTAAAGGAATTAAAACTGGTAATAAATATCTTGATTTTTTTTCTGGAATTACAGATAATAAAACCACCGATAAAATCGTCCATAACCAAGCAAATTGATAGGCTTTTTTATTTGCAACTTTATTATTTAGATAAGGATAAATCAAACTTACCAAAGCAGGAATTGTCCATAAACCAGATTGCGTAAAGAAGCTCCAATAATAATAAATTGGGCGAGTATTATAGCTATGCCAATTGTTTACTTCCTTTTGAGAAGCCGCTAAAAAATGTTCTGGATCAAAATATTTCACATACATCATCCATGCAAATCCTACAACGCAACCTAATATTATCGTTAAAATTGTGATTCCTAAATTTCTTCCTAATTTGTATCTATAAACAATAAAATAAGCAATTAAAAACGGTAAAAATAGCGCATACAACGAAACTGGACCTTTGCTCATTATCGAACAAGCTAACAAGAAAAATGCAGCAATAAAGTTGAAAAAAATAAATTTTGATGATTGAAATTCTTTCACTAAAAACAATATCGCTCCCATCACAAAACTATGTGTGTACATGTCCCAATTGTTGTCTCTTCCAGAGAAAAACACGTAAAATGAAGTGATTAAAACCAATGATGAATTAACAACTTGTTGTTTTGTTAAATCGAAATGCGTTAATGTTTTATAGAACCAAACGACCAATAAAATGGTAATTAGAACAACTGGGATGCGTAACCAAAAAAAGTTTTCAAAACCAAAAACACTTCCAAAAACAGCCGTAATCCAAGTTGGCAAAGGTGGTTTTTCATAACGAGGCAAACCGTTAAGCGTGGTAAAAATCCAATTTCCATCGTGTACCATTTCTCGCGCCGAAATAATGTTTCGAGCTTCCATAATGTTCGTTTGTAAAACACCAAGATTGACAAACAACATCAAAATTGTTACGATGATTAAAAATAAAACTGAATTTTGCTTAATCCACTGAACCATTTTTTTCTTTTCGTTTGATTAATATATTTCGAGCATAAACGATAAATCCCATAAAATGACCAACAAATAAAACGGGATCTTTTCGAATAATCGCGTAAGTTAAAATCAACAATGATCCTGTTAAACTAATTGCCCAAAATCCCATTGGTAATTGCGATTCGTGTTTTCGTTCGGAATAAATCCATTGATAAACGAAACGAAATGTAAAAAGTACCTGAGATACGACTCCTAAAGATAATAACCACAAAGGAATTTTTTCGTTTTTGAATAATAAATCTACATCAAAAATTCCGTTATTGAAACCATACAAAACAATTAATGCAGGAAAAACATACAAGAAAATGCGTACTATTTTCGGGAATTCTTTCCAATGATTTTGAAGTTGAATATTTCTAATATAGATATAATACGTCAAAGTTTGACCCAACATAATCGAAAAATCATGACGTAAATAACCATAAAAAAACAATAAAACCGAAGCAAACAAGCTGACTTCCCAAAATAATTTTGGTGTAAGAACTTTCTTATTTTTTTCAGAAACAATCCATTGTAAAATAAGACGACTCGAAAAAAGTGCTTGTGCAAGAAAACCAATACTGATGATAACCCAATTTGGCATTACGCTCTTTCTTGAATTTTATAATTGATGTATTTTTTCTTCATCCAAACAAATGCAAAACAATCCATTAACGGTCCTAATAAACGGTTCCATAAATTGAATTTTGATTCGCCCGCGATACGAGGAAAATGTTTGACAGGAACTTGAGTAACCGTTCCGTTTTGTAATAAAATCATAGCTGGCAAAAAGCGATGCAAACCTTTGAACATCGGAATTTTTTTCGCTTTTTCTGCATCTATAACTTTTAATGGACAACCCGTATCATCCATTCCATCATTAGTAAATGCTCTACGAATAGAATTGGCAATTTTAGATGACATGTTTTTCACGAAAGAATCTTTGCGATCTGCACGAACTCCAGTCACCAAATCATATTGATCCGCTAACGCTAATAATTTATTGAAATCTTCTGGATCTGTCTGTAAATCTGCATCAATATAACCAACCCATTTAGATTTCACTGTATCAAAACCAGCTTTTATAGCAGCAGATAAGCCATAATTTTTGTCAAAAGAAATATAATGAAAAGCTTGATTTCTACTACAAATCTCTTTCATAAGAGCCAAACTTTTGTCTTTAGAACCATCATTAATCAATAAAATTTCAGTCTGTTTTATTGACTTTGACAGATATTGATTCATTGTTTCTTCCAATCTTATCAAGTTATCTTCCTCATTATAAATTGGGATAACAATTGTAAACTCTGTTGACATTTTTATATTATTTCAAAGGACAAAGCTATGAAATAATCAAACGAAATTAAAATATTTTTGTAGAAGTTAATTTACTTCATATCAAATCGATACAAATTTTATTTAATAATAAAAACAGCTTTTTAAACAATAATTTATCCATTTCTTGAACAAGAATCCCCTTATCTTCATTATTAATCAAGACCACAGCATTTCCTACTCCATAAGGTTTATAACGCTCTAAGAAGCTTTGATCTTTAAACAAACCAATTGTTTTTGTAGGCGCAGCACAACTCAAATGCATCATACCAGAATCAGCTGCAATCACAAATTCGCAACTTTTCATCACCGCTGCAATTTCTCTCACATCTTTACTATAATAAGTAGGTAATCTATGATTTAGCATCGAAATATTTTCGACAGGTAAAATTTCAATTAGATTATATTCTTGCGAATATTTTGGATAAAATAAATTATAAAATTCTATCCACCATTCCTCATCATAACATTTTACACCAGTTGCATACGTAAAAAACGCCAACGTTTTCTTTGAAGGATCTTGAATCAATTCATTTAACATTTCTATTCCTTTCGTAGATTCTTGCTCTGTTAACTGAATATTTAGAATTGGAATACCTAAATTTCCTTTTTTATTTTTGAATAAATCTAAATATTTTCTGAATTGATAAACTGGATATTGTGCTTGATGAATATGAATTTCTTGGTTCGAATTCATTTCAAATTCATTTCCAAAAATTTTATACTTAGAATTTGCAAAAGAAGTCGAAAGTAGTCCTGAAGATGAATTTTTATCAACATTAATCACTAAATCGTAATTCTTTTTCTTGATTTTTAGCCAAACTTTAGCGTATTGAATCAATTCTTTGAAAGGTTTTTTAGGTAATTCAATAATTTGATCAACTTGTGGATAGTTCTCAAAAATAATCGTGGCAACCTTACCTTTTACAAATAAGTCAATTTTAACATCTGGATTATATCGGATAATTTCCTGAATCAAAGGTGTAATCAATAGAATATTTCCTAGACGCTGATTAGGTCTGTTTATCAGTACTCTATTAAGTTCAAGAGGTTTTTCTTTGTCTATTTTTGGCAAATTACCATCACCTATTCCTCCTGTTAATCGACGCATAATTGTACGACGAAAATGATTGACTGATTTTTTAAAACTCATTAAAAAGTGCTCGTTAAAAAATACCTTTATTGTATTTCTTATTTTTCCACGAAACTATGTAAACTATTGGTAATTACGAAATATTTTTTTCATAAAAAAAGATCTCTTATCGAGATCTTTAAATTATTTTGTTTTAGTAGGACGAACTTCTATTTTACTTGGCAAAACATTTGGATTCATTTTCAATAAATCAACTACCATTTGTCCTAAATCTTCGGGCTGAATTTTCCATCCATCCTCTGAATTTGGCACATGATCATTAAAGTTTGAAGTCACAGAACCAGGCATAATCGTTGTACATTTGATATCATAATTTCTCAAATCTAACATCGCAGCTTGTGTAAAACCGACAACGCCAAATTTCGAAGCATTGTAACCCGCTCCATTCGCAAAGAAATTTGTTCCCGCCAAAGAAGCAATCGAAATATAATATCCTTTCGAAACTTTTAGTGCTTCAACAGACGCTTTTATCGTATGAAAAACTCCTGTTAGATTAGTATCAATCATCGCATTCCAATCTTCTAAAGAAAGTTCATCAACTGGTGCAAATTTTCCTAAACCAGCATTTGCAATCACAATATCCAAACGTCCAAACGCAGAAATAATTTGCTCAATTGCATTTTGTTCATCTTCGAAATGTCTCACATCCGACTGAATAGCCAATACATTTTGATTTCCTAAATAATGACGAGCTTTTTCAACATCATCAATGTTTCGTCCAGAAATTGCCACTTTCAAACCATTTTCTACCAATGATTTTGCAATTCCTAATCCAATTCCTTTTGTTCCCCCCGTTATATAAGCTACTTTACCTTCTATATTTTGCATAATTATTTTAGTTTTATTTTTGGTTCAGCCAATTCCATTTACCATCTTTTCGGTAAATAAATCCGCCTTCTTTTGCGTTATCTTGATGCGCATAAATCGCATCATAATCTAAAGTTACGATTTCATTTTTAGAAACTCCATTTAAATTTCGTTTCACTCCATCTTTATAATTCGAATAAAGTGGCGTTCCTTTTGGAATCATCATCAACGTTCCGAAATCATAATTTGTAATTTTGAACGGATCTTTTGCTCCTCCCAAACCATAAATTTGACTTCCTTTTTTCATATTATTCACAATAAATAAACGGATATTTCCTTTTGTATCAATCATTCTATATAAATAATCCACCACACCGTCACCAAAAAAGTCGCCTTTAATTGCGAAGCATTTGTAAGCTGTTGCTAAATAAAATTCGCTAAAAGCTGGGTGCGTAGAAATTTCTGTTTCGAATTGATTGACAAAATTTTGTTGTGTGATTAAATAACCACTAAACGCATACAAATCGCCTTGAGCAGAAGAATCATTAACTCCTTCATCCAAAATTAATTTAGACGAGCTAACATCTAATTTCACCCAGTTTCCACTTTTTGCTTTCCCATTATCTTTAATTGCAAACGCTTCACCTTTTTCTGAAATTTTAACAGGATATCCATACGGAATTTTACCAATTCGTTTTCCATTCGGACTTGTTCTAACTGTCAATCCTTCTTGCGCTATAACTTGATAAATTTCTTGTGAAAACACAATAGAACTCATCATCAAAATGAATCCAACAACTATTTTTTTCATGATGTAAAATTAAAAAGCTTCAAGTAATCTTGAAGCTTTTATATGAACTATTTTAAATTAAAATTTATCAAGAATTCTTAGTCTTTTTATTTTCTTTTACAATTCGATAAGCGATGTAAAGGAAGATCAACCAAACTGGAATTAATTCTACTGAAATTTTAAGTCCTGTAAACCACATAATCACTAAAATTCCAAATAAGAAAATTAGACAAATATAATTACTGATAGGATACAAGAAAGATGGAAATAATGTTTTTGTATTCTCCAAATTCTTTTGTTTTCGGTATTTAAGATGTGTTATCGAAATCATAATCCAGTTAATTACCAACGAAGAAACCACTAAAGACATCAATACATGAAATGCATCTTCTGGAATTATTTTATTAATTAAAATACAAATTGCTGCGAAAAAAGATGAAACTAAAATCGCCATAACAGGGACGTGATTTTTGTTTAATTTTTTTAAGAATTTAGGCGCATTTCCTTGTTCTGCCAAACCATATAACATTCTACTATTACTGTAAACAGAGCTATTGTAAACTGATAAAGCAGCCGTCAAAACAATAATGTTTAGTGCATTGGCAATTAATCTTGAAAAATCAATTGTGTTACCAAAAATATTTAGTTTCAAATGATTCAAATTCTCAAAAACCATTACAAAAGGACTACTTTTATCCGTAATCGTTTCCCAAGGAGCTAACGAAAATAAGATAATTAATGCTCCAACATAGAAGATTAAAATTCTATAAATTACTTGATTGGTTGCTTTTGGAATTGTTTTTTCTGGATTTTTAGCTTCAGCAGCTGTGATGCCAATCAATTCTAAACCTCCAAAAGAAAACATAATAAGAGCCATTGCGGCGAATAATCCACTAAAACCGCCTTCGCTATTACCAGATAACCAACCTTTTGGAAAAAAACCTCCGTTGTTCCAAAGATTTTGTATTGTTGCTTGTTCACCTCCAGTTCCGCTTATTAATAAGTAAGCTCCGAAGATTATCATAGCAATAATGGCAATTACTTTGATGATAGAAAACCAAAATTCAGCTTCACCAAACATTTTTACTGAGCCTAAATTCAATGCGTTAATCACAATAAAAAAGAACAAACTCGACGCCCATAATGGAATTTCTGGCCACCAAAATTGTACATAAATTCCGATTGCAGTCAATTCGGACATACTTACTAAAACGTAAAGAATCCAATAATTCCAACCAGAAGCAAATCCAGCAAAAGATCCCCAATATTTATATGCAAAATGACTAAAGCTTCCTGAAACAGGCTCGTTAACAACCATTTCTCCTAATTGGCGCATAATAAAAAAGGCTATAATTCCTGCAATTGCATATCCCAAAATAACAGATGGTCCAGCTAAAACAGCAGCAGGTCCAATTCCTAAAAACAAACCAGTTCCAATCGCGCCACCTAAAGCAATCAATTGAATATGTCGGTTAGTAAGGCCTCTTTGTAATTCTTTTTCTTCAGTATTATTTATTTGACTCACGTGTGATGTATTAATTTGTTAAATATATGTAAAAACTATTTTCTAAAAGAACAATTTGAAGAATTGTCTTGTTTGAATTAATATAAAGAAAATGCTTTAATAATAAATTTTATTCATGTTAAATCATCTAAAAATTGAAAAAATATTCAATAAAATTTCTAATTATATAAAAATCAACCTTATGAAAAAACTACTTTTTACTTTTTTACTGACATTATTTACCTCTGTTCAGCTTTTTGCAGATGGACCTTTTTTATATTCTTTACCTTTTGGTTCGAGAGTTTATCCTGATGAAACGATCTTAGAAAAAACGAAAGAAAAAGGAATTGATTATTCTACTTTCGAAAAATATATGTTGGATAATAATATAGAATTAGGCAAAAAAGTTGGGCTTCTTTCTGAACTCGAAGTTTATTTTGTGGTGAATGATAATCAAAAATCATATTTTGTTGATTATAAAGAGAAATTTAAAAAGTCAGTTGGAAAGAAATTTGGAACTAAAACTCCAATCAATGAACGATTTTTAATTGCGTTGATGGATGATTACGATATAGAATCTCCTAAAGTAGAAGTATATCAAAAATTTGTTGATGAAAATCCTCAAAGTAAAACGATGCAATTTGTGAATATTTTTGCTTATAATTTTAATCTTATTTGGGATGATGATAAAAAAGATTATTCTTCTATGAATGATTTTATAGAAAAATATCAAGATAATTGTTTGCAAAATTTTGAGAGTTTTAACAACGATACTTCTGCCGATATTTTTTCTGAATTTGAAGAGATTATTGCGTTAGGATACAATTGCGATTATGCTTTGAATGTCTTGCTCCTGCAAATAATCGATTGAATATTCTGAATCAAAAAACAGGATTTACTTTAAATAAAATTGCAAATGCAGAACCAATTCCAAGAATGGTTGTGACGTCAAATGCTTCTCAAATTGGATTGTCGGCTTATGAATGGTTAGGTGAGGAAATGATGTTAATTTCAAGCTTGAAAATTTCGGATGAAGAGAAAACTCTTCTGAATTATTTTGCCGTAAATGAAACATACAATTATATCAATCATGTCAACAATCTATATGTTTTATTTGAAGCGATTCAGAAAATGCCCTCACAATTAGCGAAATCTGCGAATAATAAATCTGTTGAAAAAATTGCTGCAAAAGATAATTGGAAGAAAATAAATCAATTGTATGATGTATTGAAAAAGAATTTTCAAAAAGAGAATGAAATAGCTGTAGATTCTAGCTCAAACCTTGATGATTTGCGTAATTTGATTTATTATTTGTATCTCAATCCAAAAGAATTGTCAAAAGTTTATCAAAACTAATTATAACCGAAATATTAAATTTTTTCAAAGACTTTAATTCGTAAATGTTGTAGATTTTATTTTAAATTTATCTTCTAAATAACAAAAAAATGAAATCAATTTATTTTCTTGGATTGGGAGCTTTAGGAGCAAAATATGCAGCGAGTTTTTATGAATATAATCCAGAAATTGTAAGTGTAATTGTAGATGAGGAGCGAAAAAATCGATACGAAAAATCGCAAATTTTTGTGAATGATAAAGCGTATGATTTTAATTATGTCACAAAAATCGAGGAGAATAATTATCCAGATTATATATTTTTAGTCGTTAAAAGTTCACATTTACAGCAAGCGATAGAAGATATGAAGCCTTTTGTTGGTGAAAACACAATGATTGTAAGTTTGATGAACGGAATTTCTTCTGAACGTGTTTTGGCAGATCATTTTGGATGGGATCGTGTGGTGAATGCAGTTGCATATATGGATGCTGTAAAAGTTGATAATCGCGTGACGTTTTCGAGTATAGGAAAAATTATTTTTGGGAAAATGGATTCAATTAATCATGATAAATTAGTCGATTTACATGAATTGATGAATGTTGCTGAAATTCCAAATCAATTATCGGATGATATTCAGAAAGCGCAGTGGGCGAAATATTTGGTAAATGTTGTCGGAAATCAATTGACGTTTTTGTTGGAGTTTCCATATGGACAATTTCGTACCAATCAACATCTCGAGGTTTTAATGGATATGATTTCTAATGAAGTTCTTGCAGTTGGGAATGCACATGGAGTTGCAATTGGTCAAGAAGAAGTGGATCGAATGAAATCTACGATGAAAATTGTGGATGAATTTGGTAAAACTTCGATGTTACAAGATCGCGAAGCAAAACGATATTCGGAAGTGGATGAATTTGCAGGCGAAATTATCAGTTTAGGAAAACAATATAATATTCCGACACCTTACAACGAGTTCATTTATAATATGGTAAAATCAATCGAAGAAACATATTAAAATAGTCATAAAGTCATTCAATTTTGGATGACTTTTTTATTTGAAATCAATCGCTTTTGGATAAGCAACTTTCTGAATAATATAAATCGATAGCATAAAAAATATACTCATGATTAATGTTGCAACAGGTAAATATTTTATCGAGTCAGAAGGTAAAATCATTGGTAAAATAACCATTGCAAAAGCAGGAGGTAAGCGTAAATCTGTTAATTTCAAAATAAACATTACGATAATCAAATCGATCAAGCCAATGATTAACCAATTATCAAGATAATGCATTGTTAAACAACCAGCCATTGTAGCCATGAACATTACAAGAATACGTTTTAGACGTACGGTTAATTTTAATGTTGGATTATTTAAAGATTCAAAAGAAATTACGATAATAGGTGGAATAGCAGAGAAATGTGCAAAACCGCTAAAATAACAAGCTGTAAACCAAACTACACATAATCCGATTAACCATCTGTTATGGCTTGTATAAATCATTGGAACCGCATTTTCAGTTGGTTTTAGTTTGAATATTTTTATTGATAGAAAAAGTAAAAAGACAAATAGAAATATCGCATATAGAAATACAAAAGATTCTGTATTTGTAACAATTGGTAATAATCCCGTAGCTAATGCTGGCGCAAGTTGACTTTTAAAAATTTTCAAGACAATTAACATTGCAACCAATACCAATGCTAATTTGAATGATAATATAATCGGTAAAAAATTAATCCCAAATCCTAAAATAGCAGTTATGGATGGAAGTAAAAAAATATGAAATGGTCGTTGTAGCCATTTATTTTCTCGAAACGTTAAAATTCCGACAGATAATGCAGCAACTTCTGGTAAAATAATTTCTTTATCATCATAAATCATTGCTGTTCCAATCATGATTAAAATAAATAGAAAAGCGACAGAGTATGAGACAAAAGATTCTTTATTACCTAAGATAGATTTCATGAAATAAATGTATAAAAAAAACCTTTGCAAATATACAAAGGTTTTTGTCGGGGTGGCAGGATTCGAACCTGCGACCTCCTGCTCCCAAAGCAGGCGCGATGACCGGGCTACGCTACACCCCGATTCGGTCATTCAAAAAAAATGCGGAGAGACAGGGACTCGAACCCTGGCATCGGTTTCCCGATGACAGATTAGCAATCTGCTCCATTACCGCTCTGGCACCTCTCCTGGTTTTTAATAAAACGTGTGATCCAGTCAGGATTCGAACCTGAGACCTACTGCTTAGAAGGCAGTTGCTCTATCCAGCTGAGCTACTGGACCGATCCAAAAATTCATTGAATTTTGTCGGGGTGGCAGGATTCGAACCTGCGACCTCCTGCTCCCAAAGCAGGCGCGATGACCGGGCTACGCTACACCCCGATTCGGTCATTCTTTTACCATAAATCTTTCTATTTTCGGATGAAAATTTTGTCGGGGTGGCAGGATTCGAACCTGCGACCTCCTGCTCCCAAAGCAGGCGCGATGACCGGGCTACGCTACACCCCGATAGATTTCATTATCGTGGGTGCAAATGTAAGGTGATTTTTGAAAATTAACCAAATATTTTTAAGAATATTTTTCGGAAACTTTCATATATGTTTCTAAATCTTTATCTCCTCTTCCTGAAAGATTCAGAATCACAATGTCTTGCGGTTTAAAATTAATTTTTTCTAAAGCAGCTAAAGCGTGAGAAGATTCTAATGCAGGAATGATTCCTTCCTCTTTTGTCAACATAAAAGCAGCTTCCAAGGCTTCATCATCTGTTGCATTTAAGAATTCAGCACGTCCAGTTTTGAACAAATGCGCATGTAAAGGACCAACGCCAGGATAATCTAATCCAGCCGAAATTGAATAAGGTTCAACAATTTGTCCATCTTTATCTTGCATCAATAATGTTCGACTTCCGTGAATAATTCCTTCTGTTCCTTTGATAGTTGTAGCAGCAGTTTCTCCAGATTCTACGCCCAAACCTGCCGCTTCAACCGCGATTAATTTGACAGAATCATCATTTAAAAAATGATAAAAAGCTCCCGCAGCATTACTTCCGCCACCAACACAAGCAATCACGTAATCAGGATTTTCTTTCCCATATTTCTCTTTCATTTGTGCTTTAATTTCTTCTGAAATAATCGCTTGGAATTTCGTTACCATTGCTGGATAAGGATGAGGACCAACTACAGAACCAATGATGTAAAAAGTTTCAGGATTATTGATCCAATAACGAATCGCTTCATTTGTTGCATCTTTCAAGGTTTTACTTCCTGAGGTTGCTGGAATAACTTCTGCACCTAACATTTTCATTCGTGCAACATTTGGTGCTTGACGAGCAATGTCAATTTCTCCCATAAAAACGATACATTCTAATCCCATCAACGCACAAACAGTAGCAGTTGCAACACCATGTTGTCCAGCACCAGTTTCGGCAATAATTTTGGTTTTACCCATTCGTTTTGCTAAAAGAGCTTGACCAATCGCATTATTGATTTTATGTGCACCTGTATGATTCAAATCTTCACGCTTTAATAAAATATTGGTGTTATATCTTTTTGAAAGATTTGGTGCAAAATACAATGGACTTGGTCGACCAACGTAATCTTTTAATAACAAATTAAATTCATTTTTGAATTCGTCTGTATCGATATATTGTGCTAAAGCTTCAGATAATTCTTCACAATTATGATGTAATAACTCTGGGATAAATGCTCCTCCAAATTCACCATAAAAACCTCTTTCGTCAACTTCGTATTTCATTTTGTTTCTTTTTTAATTTTGTTCAATTCGTCCATCAATTGTATCGATAAACTGTTTTACTTCGTCAGTTTTTTTTATTCCTGGTGCTGACTCAAAACCACTATTGATATCAAATCCAATACATTTCGGATGCTGAAAATTTTTCAAGATAAATGCATCTTCAAGTGTTATTCCGCCACTTAATAAAAAGGGTATTGATAACTGATAATTTGTTAACAATTGCCAATCAAATTTCTTTCCAGTTCCTCCGTAATTATTTGATTTTGTATCGAAAACAAAACTATCAATAACTTGTTGATAAGTGGTTAATTGTTGAAAATCTTCAATCGATTTTATGCCAACGGCTTTCCAAATTTTAAAGTCTAAAAAGTTTTCATCAGTTAATAATCGTTGATGTTTTTGATTGATTAATTCTTCACAAAAGTCAGCTGTTTCATCACCATGTAATTGGACAACATCTAATTTATATTCTTCAACTTTTTCGAGAATTTTCTCGACTGATTCATTCACGAAAACGCCAACTTTTTCTGCATTCGGAAAAACTTCAAAAATAGATTCGTCTTCTACAAATCTTTTTGATTTTGGATAGAAAATAAAGCCTACATAATCGGGTTCGATTGCTGCAATTTCTTTAAAATTTTCGATGTTATTATTTCCGCAAACCTTTACTTGAAAACGTTTCATTTTGATTCTTTTACAAATTGCTCAAATGCTTGAGATGGATTATCTGCTTTCATAAAATTTTCACCAATTAAAAATGCCTGAAATCCAGCTTGTCTTAATTCTTTTACTGTTTTAGGATCAGAAATTCCACTTTCCGCAACTTTAATTAAATCGGTTGGTAATTGTTTCAAGATTTGTTTTGATTTTTCAATATCAACTTCGAAATTTTTCAAATTACGATTGTTAATTCCAATCAAATCAATGAATTCATTTACCTTTTCTAATTGATCTTCTGAATGTAATTCCAATAAAACTTCTAATCCAATTCCCTTAGCAGTTTTAGCTAAATTATAGACTTCGTCTTTTGTTAAACATTCTGCAATTAATAACATCAAATCTGCACCAATCGCTTTTGTTTCGTACACTTGAAATTCATCAACAATAAAATCTTTACGCAAAACAGGAATATTCAACACTTCTTTTGCTTGTTTTAAATCATCAAAACTTCCGCCAAAAAATTGCTCATCTGTTAAAACAGAAACGACAGAAGCACCAAACTTTTCGTAACCGGAAACAACTTCTTTTACATTTGCGTCTTTGTTAATAAAACCTTTCGATGGTGATTTTCGCTTAAATTCTGCAATAATTCCAGATTTTAATTTATCTAAAATTGAAGCTTTTGTAGATTTAACAGGAAGCAAAAAATTTTCTGAATTTCTAAAACTTTCTATTGATTGAGTTTTCTGTTTTTCTAAAATTTCAATACGTTTTTGCGCGACAATTTCGTCTAATATCGTTTTCATGGTTTCATTAATTTTTGGAATACATTCAATGCTTTTTTACTGTCTAAACTTTCGTTCGCAATTGCTACACATTCGATTAAATCTTTGGTTGGATAAATTGTTTTAAGCGCTAAAGCAGCATTTGCTAAAACAACTTCTTTTTGTGCTTTAGTTGAATTTCCTTCTAAAACGCTCAAAAATATTTTTGAATTTTCTTCGATTGATTTTCCTCCTTTTATCTCATCAGGTTGAAGAATATTTAAACCAAAATCTTTACTTTCTAAAACAAATTCCCCCGAATTATTGAACACTTTTGTAGGCGATGTCAACGAAACTTCATCATAACCAGCCAACGCAGTCGAAATCGAATATTTCACGCCCGAATTTTGCATCACATAATGATATAATCGAGCAGTTTTGACATCATATGTTCCTAAATTTTGAAATTCTGGTTGAACAGGATTCACCAAAGGCCCCATTAAATTGAAAAATGTTTTTATCGCCAAACCTTTTCTAATCGGAGCAACTTTCGCTAAAGCCGGATGAAAGAGTGGCGCATGTAAAAATGTAATTCCAACTTCTTCGAACTCACGTTTTAATTTATCTTGATTAACAGAAAATTCGTAACCAAAATTATCCAACATATTCGAAGAACCGCTTACAGACGACGTTCCGTAATTTCCTTGTTTAATAATTTTCTCTCCAGCTCCAGCCAAGACAAAACAACTCAATGTCGAAATATTAAAAGTGTCTTTTCCGTCACCGCCCGTTCCTACAACATCAATCGCTTGCTTTGGTAAATTAACTTTGATGCATAAATCTAACAACGCTCGACGATATCCTTTTAATTCTTCCAACGTAATGTTACGCATATTAAAAATGGTCATAAATGAAGCTAATTCGACAGCCGAATATTTTTCTTCCGAAATTTCCACCATAATTTGATAGGCTTCATTTTCGCTCAAAGTATAATTTTCGAATAATAAATTTAATAATTTTTTCATCGTTTTAAGCTTCTAACCAATTCTTAATCATCTCATCTCCAAGTGGTGTTAAAATAGATTCTGGATGAAACTGAACACCGCGAACATCATACGTTTTGTGACGTAAAGCCATCACTTCTCCTTTTGGACCAACTGCTGTAATTTCTAATTCTTCAGGAAAATCTTCATTTGAAACTACCCAAGAATGGTAACGTCCAACTTCTAATTTTTTTGGTAAATTTTGGAATAACACTTCGTCTTTTATTACTTCAATTTTAGATTCAACTCCGTGAAAAACTTCTTGTGTATTTAATAATTTCCCTCCAAAAACTTCTCCAATTGCTTGTTGTCCTAAACAAACGCCAAAAATAGATTTTGTTGAAGCATATTTCTCGATGATTGGTTTCAATAAATTGGCTTCATCAGGAACTCCTGGACCTGGAGAAAGTAATATTTTATCATAATTATTCACATCTTCCAAAGTAATTCCATCATTGCGAACAACGGTAATATCATCGGCGAATTTCTTTAATGAATGCACTAAATTATAGGTGAACGAATCGTAATTATCGATAACTAAAATTTTCATAGTTTATAGGTTTTGAGCGATTTCTATTGAGCGACGAAGCGCTCCTAATTTATGATTGACTTCTTGTAATTCATTTTCTTCGACCGATTTGGAAACAACTCCAGCACCAGCCTGAAAATATAAGGTATTTTGTTTGCTGACGAACGTACGAATCGCAATCGCCATGTTGATGTCACCGTTGAATCCTAAATATCCAATTCCGCCACCATAAACGCCACGATTTTGATTTTCGTAACCGTCTAATAATTCCATTGCTTTGAATTTTGGTGCGCCAGAAAGCGTTCCTGCAGGAAAAGAATCGGCAAAAACTTTCATTGTATTCACACTCGGATCCAATTGTGCAGTTACTTTCGAAACCATGTGAATCACATGCGAGAAATATTGAATTTCTTTGTATTGCGCGACTTTTACATCAGTAGAATTTTGACTCAAATCGTTACGAGCTAAATCAACTAACATCACATGTTCCTCGTTTTCTTTAGGATCTGCGATTAATTTTTCGGTTAATTCTTTATCCAAAGTTGGACTTCCTGTTCTACGAACTGTTCCTGCAATTGGATGAATTTCTGCATGATTATTATTGATGATAATTTGCGCCTCTGGCGAAGAACCGAAGATTTTATAATTTCCGTAATCGAAATAAAACAAATAAGGCGAAGGATTTACCGAACGTAAAATGCGGTAAACATTGAATTCATCACCCGAAAATTTTTGTTTGAATTGACGAGAAGGAACAATCTGAAAAACATCTCCACGAAAACAAGATTGTTTACATTTTGTGACCATTTCTTTGAATTCATCATCCGTTAAATTCGATTGAATTTCAGATTCGACATTAAATCGATATTCAACAATTGATTTATTATGAACAACACTTTTAATTTCAGAAAATTTAGAAATTGTTTCTTCATTTTGATATTCGATAAACTGAATTTCGTTGTGAAAATGATTGAAGACCACAATATTTTGATAGAACGAATATGAAAATTCTGGAATCGTAGCTTCGTTTCCTTTTGCCGAAAATTTTACTGTTTCGAAATGTGGAATCGCATCCCACGCAATGTATCCGAATAAACCATTTACAGGTAAATCTTCTCCATTTTCAATAGCAAATTTAGAAGTAAATTCTTTGAATTTTTCTGTCAATTCTTGACCATTCAATGCATATTCTTTTGTTTCTCCATTTACATACGTTTCATTCACAATTCCGTTTGTAACCTTAAAAGTCGCGATCGGATTTAGGCAAATAAAAGAGTTAGCATCTGTCTTCGAATGATAGTCAGAACTCTCTAATAATAAGGCATTCGGATAAATATCTCGCAGTTTCAAATAAAGCTGAACAGGAGTCGTTAAATCTGCTAAAACAGTTTCTTTCTGTATCTTAAAAGTTAAATTCATTTGTTAAATATTTAGGTTTAGAGCACAAAAAAAGGCTTGTCGGTTACGACAAGCCTTTTCTACATATAACTGCAAAGAGGTCTTACGAACCAACGTTTTGTTGTTCGATATTCCACCACCAGTTATTTGTAAATAATGTTTTCATTGGGACAAATTTAGAAAGGATTTTGAATTGTACAAATTATTTTTTGATAAATTTTTTAGTTGAGTGAACAATTGATATTTTTGAGTGAATAATAAAAACACAAACAAAATGGAATATAATTATAACAATCTGATTGTTGAAGTAGAAAATAAAATTGCGTTAGTTACTTTAAATCGTCCGCAAGCATTAAATGCATTGAACAAAGATTTATTAAATGATATTTCAAACTTTTTTACGGATGCGGATTCTGATTCTGCTATTCGAGTAATTATTTTGACTGGTTCTGGTGAAAAATCTTTTGTTGCCGGAGCGGATATCAAAGAGTTTGCAAGTTTTGATGGTCGTCAAGGTGAGCAATTAGCTGCAAAAGGGCAAGAAAATGTTTTTGATAAAATTGAAAATTCTAAAAAACCTGTAATCGCCGCAGTGAATGGTTTCGCTTTAGGAGGTGGTTTAGAATTAGCGATGGCGTCTCATTTTCGTATAGCATCAACTAATGCAAAATTAGGATTACCAGAGGTTACATTAGGTTTGATTCCGGGTTATGGAGGAACGCAACGTTTGCCAAAATTAATTGGAAAAGGTCGTGCAATGCAGGCAATTATGACAGCAGATATGTTTACAGCTGAACGCGCGCATGAAATTGGTTTAGTGAATGAAGTTGTTGAGCAAGCTGAATTAATCAACCGTGCTAAAGAAATTGCGACTAAAATCTCTAGAAATTCTTCTGTAGCGATTCGCCATGCGATTAGAGCGATTAATGCATCGGATAAAGACAATGGTTTTGAAGTTGAAATTGAAAGTTTCGGAAATTTATTTGACGAAGAAGATTTCAAAGAAGGAACAACTGCTTTTGTTGAGAAAAGAAAACCTAATTTTAAGTAATTTACATAAGCAAAAAAATCCGCTCAATGAGCGGATTTTTTAATCGACTTTGGTTGCAAAGCAAACCTATTTTTAAATATATTTTTTGATTTCTACCACCAATTGTTCTTTTGGTCGTGCTCCACTTTGTTTCCATAATAATTCACCATTTTTGAAAATAGCAAAAGTCGGAACTCCTTGCACTTGATATCGTGCAGCTAAATCTTGATATTTATCAACATCCACTTTTAGGATTTTGACATCATCTCCCAATTCTTCTTTCACTTGTTGCAATACTGGCCCCATCATTTGACAAGGACCACACCAAGTTGCAAAAAAATCTAACAAAACTGGTTTATCTGAATTAATAATTTCTTCGAAAGTCATCGTTTTTGATTCTTCTTGGTTATTTGATTGATTTTTATTTCGGTTGAATAAATTTTTAAACATCTTTATTTTTTCTTCTTAAATATACTAAAAAAGCACTTCCGAAGAAGTGCTTCATAATTAGCTTTACTAATTATTAACCTAACCTATGAAAAATTTATTCTACTGTTAGTGCTACTAACATTTAGATATAATCAAAACAAATACCAAGCTTAAAATACTGACAATCTGTTTTTTACATTTAACATAATTTAAGAAATAGGTTAACGCAAATATGTTTTATTTTAAAAATTTCTACTATAATTCACACACAAATTTTGGATTAACTGACTTTATTTCAGCTATCACAGACATTATTTCTTCTTTGGTTGAATTATCTTCCAATCTTTTCAATTGTTCCGAATTCAAACCAATCATTTGTATAAATGTAACTTTTCCATGCGGCGTATCAATTTCATCTAAATCATCATCCTTGATAAAAGCCAAACCAACAATGTCCGTTTGCGAATCTGTACGAATTGGACCTCCTAAGGGTAAAAATTGGTATTCATCAAACCAAACTTTTGTTTCGTTCACGAATCGTCCCAAATTATTCATTAATTGAACCACCCAAAAAGGATCTTCACCATTATCATCTTTAACAGGTTTCACACGGAAAGAAAACTCAAATCCCCACTTACTAAAATCCGCTCCTACACTTTCCTCAGAATAGTATAAATGCGACATTCCGTAACTCACCAAATGATAATAACCATTGACATCAAAGACCGCAACTCCATCAATTGGATCATCACCTCCTTGAAAAGACATCACTTGAGGCGAATAAAAACGAGGCTCTAAAGTCCCATAAACTTCTTTTAAGCGATTTTCGATCGCAATTGCACCAACCGCTTGATCTGATTTATATTGTTTTTTGTATTCTTCTACATTCATGATGCAAAAATAGTTTATCCAATCTTAATTCTCAGTTAAAGACATAAAAAAAGAGAGCTTCTTGTTAGAAACTCTCTTTGTAGTAGCGAGGACCGGACTCGAACCGATGACCTTCGGGTTATGAGCCCGACGAGCTACCTACTGCTCCACCTCGCGATTTAGTAGCGAGAACAGGACTCGAACCTGTGACCTTCGGGTTATGAGCCCGACGAGCTACCTACTGCTCCATCTCGCGTTATTGGACTGCAAATATACGTTCATTATTTAAAATACCAAACATTTTTCGAAATTATTTTATTTTATTCGGACAAAAAACAAATAAAAACCACATAAAACACTACACTAAAGCAAGTTATTCAGTTTTAAATATTTTAAAAATATTCCTTAATTAACTTTGATTGGTGGATGATTTTCGATAAAATCAATTGCTAAATCAGCACTATCTGTTAAAAATAATAACTCTTTATATGGTCTTCCTGTTGCTAATTGATGCAAAACCGAATAAATCGCTGTATCTTCTACATATCTTTTCTTGCTCAAAAAAATCATTGGACTATAATATCCTGAAGTTCCGTAATGATTTTGAGTTGCTTCCTGAAAAATTTCTTGGGTTGTTCCTGCACTTCCAGGCGCATAAACCAAACCGAACAAGCTAATTGTTAACAACATATCTTCTCTGATACTATTTGAAAAATATTTTGCAATATTCGTGGCAAATAAATTACTTGGTTCATGACCATAAAACCACGTAGGAATTGCCAAACTTTCAGCACCATTTGGATAGATTTCTAAAACTTTTTTAGCATTCGTCATAAAATTCTTCGCCAAATATTCAGTTTTATCTTCATCAATAAAGTCTAAATCAGCCAAAATATGAATTGAATTCATCAAATCTTCATCCGAATAATTTGCCATATAAGCTCCTAGATTAGCAGCCTCCATAATTCCAGGCCCTCCACCAGAAACAACAAAATACCCTTTTTCAGTTGCTAATTTCGCCGCTTTTGCCGTTTCATTATAAAACTCAGAATTACGCGCAGTAGAATGTCCCCCCATAAAGCCAACCACTTTTTTCTTCGTCATTCCATTATCATCATATTTCAAAATTCGACGCAAACCATCATCAATAGACAAATCATGTAAGCGTTGTGCCAAAGCTTCTGAAACAGACGGATTATATTTATGTTTTTTAAAATGTTTATAGATTTTAAGATCGATACTTTGGTCATTATCTGGATTATAACCTTCCATCAGCTCTTGCCAAGTGTATAATTTTCCACGATAAGGATTATAAGGAACTGATTCAAATTTTGGATAAACAAATGCTCCTTTTTCAATTAAATAGATCGCTTCGTGTTGTTTAAACTTACAACCCAAAAACGATGTATTGCATAAATTATATTCTTCCCAATTAATTTCTTGACGCAAAAAATTAATATCTTGAACTACTTTATCGGTTAAATCTTTGGTTTGAGAAACTAATTCATTCCATTCTGATAGATTATGAACTAAATCTTTGATTGGTTTTATTTTCATTCTTTTTTCTTACTTCATTAAAAATTCGTAAAATGAATTTACACGAATTATTCCAAACCAACGAATTCGGCACAATAAATCTGCTAATTTTCATTTTTCTAATTTATATTTGCATCAAATTCGTGCTCAACTTATTGGGGAATCGTGTGCAATTCACGAACTGTCGCGCAACTGTGAATCAATATTTTTGATAAGTCAGAATGCCACTAATTGAGTTAATAATTAGTCAAAAACTTTCGCGAAAAAAGTAAAAATTATGTTCTATGAAATCATCAAACCACCACAAAAAAACATTATCAACTCAAAAAATAATGAAGAAAAGTAACGTGTAAATATTATGATAATGGAAGTGGAAAAAACACCAAGAGAAGAGTTGATCGAACAACGTATCATCAATTCTGAAACTCGCATTTTCAAAGCTGTTTTTCCAGGAGATACAAACCACCACAACACAATGTTTGGAGGGTCAGTAATGTATTTGATGGATGAAATTGCTTTTATGACAGCAACTCGTTTTTGTCGCAAACCTATTGTTACGGTAAGTAGTGACAAAATTGATTTTAAACACTCAATTCCAGCAGGAACTATCGTAGAAATGGTAGGAAAAGTGGTACGTGTAGGACGTTCAAGTTTGGATGTACAAATTGACGTTTTTATCGAAAGTATGTATCGTGACGGACGTGATAAAGCGATTTCTGGAACGTTTACATTAGTTGCAATTAACGAAAACAAACGACCAGTTCCTGTTATTGACTAACACGAGCTATAGAAAATTTTTAATCCTTTATCTTTTTGATAGAGGATTTTTTTATGATTTTCAATTAATAATTGATAATATTCTAAAGGTTTCTTAGTTTTACATTAAACACAAGAAAAATGGAATTACCTTTTGCCGAACCATTTCGTATAAAAATGGTCGAAGAAATTTATCAATCTACTCGAGAAGAACGCGAAAAGTGGATCGAAGAAAAAGATTACAACCTATTTAACCTAGAAAGCCACAAAGTATTTATTGATTTATTAACTGATTCTGGAACTGGAGCAATGTCTGATAAACAGTGGTCTGCAATGATGACTGGAGACGAAAGCTACGCTGGTTCTCAATCTTTCTTAAAACTGAGAGAAACCATTAATACCATTACTGGATTTGAGTTTCTTTTACCAACGCATCAAGGTCGTGCAGCGGAAAATGTATTATTTTCAGCTCTTGTAAAAGAAGGTCATGTTGTTCCTGGAAATTCGCATTTTGATACAACAAAAGGTCATATCGAATTTAGAAAAGCACACGCGATTGATTGTACTATTGATGAGGCTTTTGACAGCGAATTGATTCATCCTTTCAAAGGAAATATCGATTTACAAAAGTTAGAAAATGTTTACAAAGAATACGGAAAAGAACAAATTCCATTCACATTAATCACTGTTACGTGTAATTCTTCTGGTGGTCAACCTGTGTCAATAGAAAATATTCGTCAAGTTCGTGAATTGTCTAATCAATATGGAATTCCAGTCTTTTTTGATGGCGCTCGTTTTGCGGAAAATGCTTATTTCATCAAAGAAAGAGAAGAAGAATTCAAGACGAAAACGATTAAAGAAATTGTTTTAGAAATGTTTTCTTACGGAGATGGAATGACGATGTCTGCGAAAAAGGATGGTTTGGTAAATATTGGTGGATTTATTGCACTGAATAATGAAGAGCTATATAAAAATTGTGGGAATTTTGGAATTATCTATGAAGGATATTTAAGTTATGGCGGTTTAGCTGGACGTGATTTAGCAGCTTTAGCACAAGGTTTACAAGAATCGACAGAATATTCTTATTTACAATCGCGCATCAAACAAATTGAATATTTAGGGAATAAATTAATTGAGTTTGGAATTCCAATTCAGCAACCAATTGGTGGACACGCTATTTTTGTTGATGCTGTAAAGTTTTTACCAAATGTAACGCGCGAAGAATTTCCTGCACAAACATTGGGAATCGAATTGTACAAAGAAGCTGGAATTCGTGGTGTAGAAATCGGAACTATTTTGGCAGATCGTGATCCTAAAACACGTGAAAATCGTTATCCAAAATTAGAATTATTGCGTTTAGCAATTCCAAGAAGAACTTATTTCCAAAGTCATATGGATTATATCGCGGTTGCGTTGAAAAATATTTTTGATCGACGAAACGAAATTAATTCTGGTTATGAAATTTCGTGGGAATCTGAAATTTTAAGACATTTCACTGTAAAATTGAAAAAGAAATAAATAAAAAATCCTTCAGAAATTCTGAAGGATTTTTTTGATATTACCATCTCCAATCGCCCGAAATACGAAGTGGAGTTTCTAAATTTCCTTTGATTAAGGCTTCTTTTACTTCTTGCTCGTTCCAACGTTTTGAAGGAATTTCTTTCAAATTACTCAAACGATACAACAAATAGGTTTCCAAAATCACATTATTTTTCAAACCAATTTCTTCTACATAATCAAATGTATCGCAATTCGCGTGGTAACAATTTAACGCTCCTTTTGTAAATTGACTATCCGAAAGCCCAATAATAGGCACGCCTTGCAACATAAACGGTTGATGATCTGAATGTAAATCTACACTCGCAAATGTTTTCAATTTAAAATCTGGAATTACTTTTTGCACATCATTCGCATAATCAGTTAAAATAGGTAAATTACTTTCCATTGTCGAATAATAAGACTTTGGATTTGTTGTCATATCCATATTCGACATTGCTTTGATTTGATTGATAGAACCATCTTTCAGCGCTCGATTGACGTAATATTTAGAACCTATCAAACCAACTTCTTCGCCCATAAATAAAACAAATTCTATTGTTCGATCATTTTGAAGATTTAACTTCTTATATGTTCTCGCAATATCCATCACAGAAAAGCTTCCAACACCATTATCAATCGCTCCTGTAGCCAAATCCCAACTATCTAAATGTCCTCCAAGAACTATTTTTTCGTTTGGAAATTTAGAACCGATTTTCTTTGCAATAATGTTGCGACCTTTCATTTGTCCAACATCATTTTTCATTTCGATTTTAGCAATTTCTTTTCCTTTTGATAGATTTTCTTTAATTTTCAATCCATCTTCTAAACTAATATTAATTGCAGGAATTTTAATAATTTCTCCCGTTACAGAAGCCGTTCCTGTCAATAGAATTCCTCCAGCAGGGCGATTAAACAAGATAATTCCTTTCGCTCCGTACTTTTCTGCTAAAGCTGTTTTTTCGGAACGATGTAGATTTTCTATTTCTTTTGGCGTTCCATCCAACAAACCAAGCGCAGCAAAAACAATCTTTCCTTTTACTTTATCACCAATCTTTTTGTAATCTTCTTCAAGTCCATTTCCTAAATCAATCAATTCTCCCGAAAGACTAACATTTTCTGGCGAATGCGCCAAAGCAACGGCTTTTATAGGTTGATTATTGATTTTTAAATCTAAACTTCTACGATTCCATCCGCTAAATGTAAACTCTTGAAAAGACACATCATAACCATACGAACGCAACAAATTTGCTGCATATTCTTCTGCTATTCGTCCATTTTCTGTTCCTGTTGCACGATGTCCGATTGTTTCGGTTGCTTTTTTTAATTGTTGATAAGCTTCAGAATTTTGTTTTACTTCTTTGTTAATCAAGTCTAAAACTTGTTGATTAGTTTGAGCAGATAAACTCATGATTGTAGAGATTAAACCTAGTGTTAATAAAAATTTCGATTTCATGTGTGAGTATTTCTATAAACTTAAAAATGTTTTTGGAAATAGTTGATAGAATGGAAGAAAAATTTACTTAAAAAAAATAGTCCTCAAAAAATGAGGACTATTTATATGAAATTATAAATTATTTCTTAATGAGCTGGTACGAAACGCTCTCTTGCATCTTGCAATAATTGTTCTGCTTCTGCTTTATCACCGTACCCTTCAATTGTTGTTGTCTTATTTTCTAAGTCTTTATAAACTCTGAAAAAGTGCTCAACTTCTTTCAATGTATGAGGATTCATATCAGTGATGTTTTCTAATTGGTTCCATGTTGGATCAGCAACTGGTACACAAATTAATTTTTCATCTTGTCCTTTGTCATCAGACATTTTAAGAACACCGATTGTTTTTACTTCGATTACACATCCAGGAACAGTAGGTTCTGTTAAGAAAACTAATACGTCAATTGGATCTCCGTCTAATCCTAATGTATTTTCTACGAAACCGTAATCAGCTGGGTAGAACATTGGAGAGTATAAAACACGATCAAAACGGATTCTTCCTGTTTCGTGATCCATTTCATATTTATTGCGAGATCCTCTTGGGATTTCAATGATTGCATCAAAAGTCATTGTAATATTCTTTTTTTTATTATGTATTTTCTAAAAATTCCAATCTAAACCGATTGTGATGCCAAATTTACGAACATCTGGCAAATTATTATAATTTCCGCGCCAATTAAAATCAACACGTATTGGTCTAATGTTTCCAAAACCAATGTTTTCGATCCCAAACCCGTATTCGTAGTAGATTTGTTGATTTGGTGCAAAATATTCTATTGTCGAACGATTAATAGCTTTACTTTTCTCAGAAATGTCTCCGTAAGCCGCTCTCAAGAATCCAACTTCTCTTAATTTTAATTTTTTGATTAACGGAACTTTGTTCAAAATCCAACCGTTAAAATGATGTTCCCAGTTCATCGTTACATATTCGTCTGTTACAAATTCATAATAATCTAATTGTGAAAATGTACCATAAACTTGTCCGTAACTCTCATTTCCAGGTAACGCACTCATTAATGATAAAGGAACACCTTGAAATGTTTTTCCTGCTTCTACAGTTACCAATGATTTACCAAAAGATCCAATCAAAATTGGTTGTGTATATAAAAATTGTAATTTATCATATTCAAAATCTGAATTAATTACACCTTTCAATCCTTTTGTATAACGCAACATCAACGTTGGTGCAAGTGTTGTCATTTCGTAACGATCAATTCCATATTGAGAATATTTTGCACCTGGACGAGCAATTACCGAAACACTTACACTTGAATTTGTTAAAGTTTCTTTTATCTGACCATTTTTTTCATAACCAATCGAGAAATGTTCTGCATCTGCTGGTTTGATTAATTGATAATTTCCATCAACACGAAATGTTACATTTTTCCAAGGTTCAATCGATGCATACACATTTGTCAAATTATTATTACTCAAAAATGTATTATCTCCTTGATTGATGATTGATGACGAAGCAAAACTACGCGTCATAATTCCGTCAGAAGCCGTTAACGTTGCAGCCAATTGTTCTACATCACGTTTTGTTCCGATACCGACTTGAAAACGATTATATTTATTGAACATATAACGAAAATCTGCTCCATATTTGAATTTTTCATCTCGAAAACCATATGCCAAGAAACCTTGCGCACGCCACATATCATTTTGCGAAAAATATGTACGAGCTCCAGCTCTCAAACGGAAACCTTCGATTTGGTTGTATCCAAAAGACGAATATAAATTCCCGATATCAATTGCATTTCCGACATTGTAATATCCAGAACCAAAAATCTCGATTGCTTTCACAATATTATTGAATTTTGGTACTTTATTTAATTGTTCTAATGTTTCGTAAATCCCTTCTTGATCTTTTGTTAAAGCTTCAGGACGATTTTCTGCCCAAAACTGATTATCTTTTTCGTTAAGCGCAGCTTTTGCTGGATCTAATTTCTCGTAATAAAAAGCTTCGGGATGTGTTGTATCGAAATCGTAATTGTAATAATTCACCGTTTTATGCGCAAAAATTCCTTTCGCACTTTCCTTTTTACTCAACAACGACATATCCAACATCGCGTATTCTTTTTTCGGATAGAAAATAGAATCGTTTGGAATATCATATTCTAAATTCATGAAAATATTACGCACAAAATTCACATTCATTTCTTTCGTTGTCTCCATCACAACTTCTTTTACCGCATAGGCATCTTTCGAGATATATAATTCTCCTTTAAATGTCAATTCTCCTTCGCGACGCGGATAATATTTGATTCGATAAGATTCTATTCCATCTACATCAACTGTATCTTTCAATTCATAATCATAAACAGCGAAACCATCTGTAGCAATTGGACTCACAAATTTAATGTCTAAAATATTGACACGATTATCATAAATATCAATATCACGGAAAAGATTTTTTACCGTAGAAGCTACCACTTCATTTTTCTCGAAACCTGATGTTTTATTCGCAATTAATTCTCGACGCTCTTTTGTTGAAGGTTTATTAATTCCCGCAATATTGTAAATTGACTCATTCAAGAAAGCTGGTAAATATGTTTTTCCGTTGATAGAAGAAGTATCTACTTTCTCGAAAACAAACTCCATTCCTTTAAAAATCTTACGTTTCATAAAAGTTGAATCAATATTACTAATATCAAATTGCAACTTTTCGTATTCATCATATTGGTAATGTGGCGCTAATTTTAGCCCATTTTTCTTTTTACGCTTCCATACTTCACGCAAAATAGCATAAGCTGGATTTTCTTTCTTTTTAAGACGTTTTTTCTTTGCCGAAACAACCGCAGTTTGTAAATCTACTGTTCCATCATCTTCTTCGGAAGTATTATCTTCTGCTAAAAATAATTGAGCAATAAAATTATAATCAATTTTATTTTCGATTACATAATCAGAAGTTTCGTATCCATTTTTTGATACGACAATTTTATTTGCATTCGAACTAGATTCGATATAAAAAGTACCATCAGAGTTTGATGTTGCACTTACTTTAAGTTCTGGTAAACGAATATCTGCGTAAGGAATAGGCTTCTGAGTTTCAGAATCGATGACCTTTCCTTGAATTTTTACTTGCGCGTGTACAGACGCTAAAACAACTATAAAAAAAGATGTTATATAACTTTTCATCAATAAGATTTGGTTAAAAAAATAAAGCCTAGCAAAATGTATGCTAGACTTTACAAATATAGTTTATAAATCTTAATTATTTATACATCACAGCTTTTACAGCTTCAACTACATCTTTTGCATTAGGAATCCAAGTCTCATACAAGTTTGGAGCATAAGGCGCTGATGTATCTTTTGTTGTGATACGTTTGATTGGTGCATCTAAATAATCGAATGCTTTTTGTTGAACCATATACGTAATTTCTGAAGCAACTGAAGCGAAAGGCCAAGCTTCTTCTAAAACTACTAAACGATTTGTTTTCTTAACAGATTTGAAAATTGTATCGTAATCTAATGGACGAACTGTACGTAAGTCGATTACTTCTACAGAAATTCCTTCTTTAGCTAATTCATCAGCAGCAATGTAAGCTTGCTTAATGATTTTCCCGAAAGAAACTAACGTTACATCTGTACCTTCACGTTTGATTTCTGCTTTACCAATTTCGATTGTGTATTCTTCATCTGGCATTTCCATTTTATCTCCATACATCTGTTCAGATTCCATGAAAATTACTGGATCGTTATCACGAATTGCAGATTTTAATAAACCTTTTGCATCATAAGGATTTGAAGGAACAATTACTTTAAGACCTGGTACATTTGCATACCAATTCTCAAAAGCTTGTGAGTGTGTTGCACCTAATTGTCCTGCAGAAGCAGTAGGTCCTCTAAATACAATTGGACAGTTGAATTGTCCTCCTGACATTTGATAAATTTTTGCAGCGTTATTGATAATTTGGTCAATAGACACTAATGAGAAGTTGAATGTCATGTATTCTACGATTGGGCGACATCCCGTCATTGTAGATCCAATTGCGATTCCAGAAAAACCAGCCTCTGCGATTGGCGCATCAATTACACGTTCTGCTCCAAATTCGTCTAACATTCCTTTCGAAGCTTTGTACGCTCCGTTGTATTCTGCTACTTCTTCTCCAATTAAAAATATAGATTCATCGCGACGCATTTCTTCACTCATTGCCTCTGCGATTACTTCTCTAAATGTTTTTATAGCCATTTTATGCGATTTCGTTCTTTATTATATTTTTTCCTAAAGCAAATGTAATAAAAAACTTGCGAATTATTTAAAACGAATTCATTCAATAAAAAAATCCCAAAATAACTTTAGATTATTTTGGGATCGAAAAATAATTGAAAAAGAATGTAATCTCTATTTTAAAACCAGCCTTTGTGACCTTTTACATAAGTTTCATCAAACTCTTCATCAGATTTTGTTAAATACATAATTCCTTCGATTAATCCAATAAGTCCTCCTGCTCCACATGTCACAAGACCAATAATTAATTGAATAACACCTTCTTTAGTGTAGCCTAAATAAAATTTGTGAACTCCTAAAGTTCCTAATACTATCGCTAAAATTCCGGCAATAAGTTTTTTCTCTGATTTGTACGGTTGATTGTTTTCCATAATTTTTAAAGTTTAACTAAATAATTGTTTTTGTTGGTTACAAATTTAATTTGTCCATCTTTCTTAAAAATCACTAGATATAATGATTTTGAATATTGTACAAATAAAATAAATCTGATCTTAATTTAAGGTTAACGATTTAACAATCTACTTTTTATAAAATCAATTGCTTTTCTTTACATTTGCATAAAATGGTGCTCAACGAGTGAGTTAAAAGGGAATTTGGTTCAATTCCAAAACTGTCCCCGCAACTGTAAATTCTAACATACTTTTTGTAAAAAGAATAAGTCAGGAAACCTGCCATTGCTAACGAATTAATAGAAAATGTTTTCGGAGGAAAAACAGATTTTAATATGAAAAAACTTTTTCTTTGTTTTAATCTTATCGCTGGAATTGCTTTTGCACAGACGGATACCATCAATTTGAAACCTTTGATTTTGAACGATGCTTTTCTTAAAAATCATTACAAATCTCAAAGTATTATCAAACTTAATGATAGTATTTTAGAGCAAAATCCTAATCAACTGACGCAAGTTTTACAAGAGCAAACGCCAATTTATTTTAAAGAAAATGGACGAGGAATGGTTTCTTCACCTTCGTTTCGAGGAACTTTAGCTTCGCACACAGCCGTAATTTGGAACGGAATTAATGTCAATTCGCAAACAACAGGACAAACGGATTTTAATTTATTTGCAAGTAATTCGTTTGACGGAATTTTAGTGAAACCAGGCGGCGGAAGTATTGCGTATGGAACAGGTTCTATCGGCGGTACAATTCATTTGTTGAATAAATTTGAGTATGACAAAGGTTTACAGCAAAAAATAAATTTAGGATACGGAAGTTACGATACATGGTCGGGAAAATATCAGTTGAAATATAGTACAGAAAAATTTAGTTCTTCAATCGATTACGAACGAAATCAATCTGATAATGATTACAAAATTCCGAATCACATGAAGAAGAATTTGAATGGAAAATATTATTTCAATACAATTAATGGAAATTTTGGTTATAAAATCGATCCTAAAAATGAATTGAAACTTTATTCGATGTTCAATTTTGGAAAGCGTGAATTTCCTTTGGTTGACATTGGTTCAACGCCTTCTGGATACGAAAATCAGGATTACCGTTTGATGACAGAATGGAATTTCAATCCAAATGAAAAGTGGCTATCGCAGTTAAAATTGGCATATATCCGAGAAGAAAACAGTTATTTCAACAATATTCACAAATCTTATTCGGACGATTTACAGGTGGATAATTATGTTTTAAAATATTATCTGAATCATCAATTGACTAATAATTTCGAGCTTTCATTTTTATCTGAAGCTAATTATAATCAAGGAAGTGGAAATAATTTGAATAAAAGCGATCAAAACTCAATCAATTTTGCCTTAATCGCGAAGCATAAATTATCAGATGTTTTGGAATACGAAGCGAGTATTCGTCAAGATTTTTCTGATACGTACCAAAATCCATTTATTTATTCATTGGGTTTTAATTTTCGTCCGATTCATTCGTATCAATTGAGAGGAAATGTTTCGAAAAATTTCAGAAATCCAACCTACAATGATTTATTTTGGAAAACTGGTGGAAATCCAGATTTGAAATCAGAATCAGCTTATCAATTTGAATTAGGAAATGATTTTATCAGCAAAAATTTAAACATTCAAACCAATATTTTTTATAATAAGTTGAGTGATATGATTCAATGGATTCCGAGCTCGCAAAACAGTTCTTATTGGGTTCCTGTGAACATCAACAAAGCAGAAACCTATGGTTTTGAAATGATTGGAAATTACAAATGGAATGTGTTTACTTTCAACACAACTTATGCATACACCAAAACAAAAGATAAATTTAAAAATAAGGAATTGATGTATTCCCCAAACCATAAATGGACGGCGAGCGCACAATACACTTACAAACGTTTATCTGCTTTTGTACAAAATATTTATACAAGTAAAGTTTTTACCGATTCGGAAGAAGAAAGAACACTTGATAGTTTTTGGCTAACGAATTTAGGTTTAAATTATACGATTTCACCACTTTATATCGTTTCTATGAGAGTAAATAATGTGTTTAACCAAGAATATCAAACGCAAGAAAATCGTTGGCAACCAGGCACAAATTATAACATACAAATACAAATAAAATTTTAAAAAACTATGATTAAATTTAAATCAATCGCACTTATAGCCTTGGCAGGAGTATTTTTACAGTCTTGTTCAAATGACGATGATGGACCAAACAATGATCCTGAAAAAGGAAATTATTCGAAAGGAGTTTTTATTTTGAATGAAGGAGGTTTCAATTCAGCTAACTCAGAAATCACTTATTTTGATCCAACAAAAGATGTAAGTACAACAAATCCTATTCAAGAAATTTTCAAGACTGCGAACGCAGGTGCGCAATTGGGTTCTGTAGGACAAAGTATGTATTTCAAAGGAAACAAAGCTTATATTGTTCTTAATGTTTCTAATAAAGTAGAAGTTGTAGACAACACAACTTTCAAAAAAATTAGTACAATTCCATCATCAGATAATATGAGCAACCCTCGTTATATCGTTTCTGATGATCAATTTTTGTATATCTCAAACTGGGGAGATCCTAATGTTACGACAGACGATTTTATTGCAAAATACAAAATCAATGATTTAACTTTCGTAGAAAAATATAAGGTTGACGAAGGTCCAGAAAAAATGATTCTTGACAATAACAAACTTTATATTGCACAAAAAGGAGGTTGGGGAACAGGTAAAACAGTTACAATTATTGACCTTAAAACAAATGATAAAAAAAGTATAAATGTTGGTGATGTTCCGACGGATTTAACAATTCAAAACGGAAATTTATTTGTGCTTTCGCAAGGTGTTAATTGGGGAACTACTACAAAAGGAAAATTGGTTCGTTATAATTTAACTTCAGAAGATAAATTAGAAATGAATTTTCCTGATGGACAACATCCTAATTTCTTAGTTGCGGAGAATAGTAAATTGTATTACATCGTTAATAATTCTGTTTATTCTATGGCTACAAATGCGACAGCTTTGCCTACAAAAGCAGATTATATAACAGGTGCTGATAGTGTATATGGTTTTTATGTAAAAGGTGATACTTTTTATGTTTTAGACGCAAAAGATTACAATTCTAATGGACGATTATTAATTCAGAATGCACAAGGAGGTCTTAAAAATCCAGCAATTACAACTGGAGTTTCACCAAATTCTGTTTACATCAAATAATATTTCCTGAAAAATCAACATAAAAAAATCTGAAGTTTAGACTTCAGATTTTTTTATGTTCTTTATTTTGAAAATGGTTTGTGAATTAAACACAACAATCGCGAGTAAAATCAAACTATAACCGATCATTTGCATTGGTGAAACGGCTTCTTTGTAATAGAAAATTGCCAAAACAAAATTCATAATTGGATTCAAATAAATTAAAATTCCAACGGTTGAAGAATCAATTCCTTTTAAAGCAAAATTGTTTAAGAACATTGGAATGATAGTGAACAAAATCACAATCATCATAATACATTGATAGAAAATTGTTTCGGTCGGAATTGGTCCCGAAAAGATGAAAACCAATGGCAACATCAGAATAGCTACAATTAATAATTGTGTCATCAACAAATTGAAACTATCAAAAACATTCAAACTTCTCTGAATAATGATATACAGTGCAAATGTACAAGCTACAATCAAACTATAAACCAAGTCTATAAGATGACCTATAGAAAGAACTAAACATGCTAAAAGACTAATACCAACTGCAATCCATTTTATTTTGGTTAAATGTTCTTTCAGAATAATGAAAGCCAAAACAGTTGTAATAATCGGACAAACTAAGTAAGAGAGCGATGCGGCTTGCACACTAATATGATTCATTACGATAATAAACATCAACCAATTTGTCATCAAAATCAATGATCCGCCAACAATTAAACTTCCTAATTTTTTCTGTTTCTTTTTATCAAATGATTTGAATAAATCATAATCAGCTTTCATCTTATTACGTCGAAATCCAACATTAATGACCACTAAAAAGAAAACGGAAACATACAATCTAAAAAATAGAATATCCAAAGGTGGATAACCGGCGATCGGTTTCAATCCGAAACTAAAAAATCCCCACATAAAGTAGGTTATAATGGCTGCAATGATATATTTTGATTGATTCATAAAAGAGGCGTCAATTTGTACAAATGTATCGAATATCCAATTTGGAAATGATTATTTTTGCCTTAAATTTTATAGAAATGGAAAATCTTTTTACAGACGAATATTTTATGCGAATCGCCTTTAACGAAGCAATTACAGCTTTCGAGCGAGACGAAATTCCAGTTGGAGCTGTGATTGTTTGCAACAACAAAATTATCGCGAAAGCACATAATTTAACCGAAACGTTGACTGATGTTACGGCGCACGCTGAAATGCAAGCGATTACTTCTGCTGCAAATTATTTGGGTGGAAAATATTTACAAGATTGTACGTTATATGTAACCTTAGAACCTTGTGTCATGTGTGGTGGCGCTTTGTATTGGAGCCAAATTTCGAAAGTAGTTTATGGTGCTTCGGATGAAAAACGTGGTTTTAAAGTGAAAATTGGGGAATTACATCCAAAAACTGAAATTGTTTCGGGAATTATGGAAGATGAATGCGGTCAATTGATGAAAGAATTTTTCCAACGCAAGCGTTAAGTCGATTTCAAAATCGATAAAACTTCGTCATAATTTTCTATAAAAGCCATGTGTCCTCCATCAAATTTATACAAATGAATATTAGGTAAATCTGGAATTAAGGTTAAAAATAATTCAGGATTAACCGTTTCATCATTCAGTCCAACAATGATATAAATTCCACCTTTGAAATCATACAAAATCGACGAACGATCTGGACGCTCACGCATTCCTTTCAAAGCTGCACAAACGCCTTCGATTGGAGTTTTCAAAGCAATTTCTTTTACAAACTTCAACTCATCTTTGAATTGCTCACGATGATGCGCCGCAAATAAAGTAGGCATGCTAAAACTCACCAACGCATTGAAATTTTTACGAGCTGTTTCACACGCTTTCAAACGTTGATTTTTCTTCGCTTCATCATCTGGCAAAGTCGAAGAGTTGATCAAAACAATATTTTCTACACGCTCTGGAAAAAGTTCAGCCAACGTGCACGTCACATAACCACCCATCGAATGTCCAACAAAAGTTGCTTTTTCTAGATTTAATTCATCCAAAACCGCAATCACTTTTTCAGCCATTTCTTCCATCGTATTCACCTCTTGCGAATTTTCAGAATTTCCATGCCCAGGCAAATCAATTGTAATAATTTGCACATCTTTCTCAAGATTCTTTCGTAAATTATTCCAAATTAAATGACTTTCTAAGAAACCGTGTAAAAACACAAAAGGTTTACCGTATCCTGTATTTTCGTAAAACAACATATAGTTTGGTTCAGAATTTGTAATTAACTAATGCACAAATTTACAATAATGAAAAAATATAGTCCCATAATAATACTATCAATAGCTATTGGCGCTATTATCATTTATTGTATGACAAAAAATGAGCCTCTTACGATGGGAGATTCTGTACAAAAAGTAATCAAAAAAGATTCTTCTTTTCAAGAAATTGCTTTGGCTATACCAAAGATTACGAATAATTCTGAATTGAAATTAATTCATGGAAAAGGCGAATTTGAGATTGAAAAAGAAGCGAAAGAACAACAAACTTTTAGTTTTAGGAATGATTCTTCTTCCTCTGTTTTTATTCAAATTATTCCTCAAAATAAACTCGGAAACATCAGAATTAATCAACTTATCTCTCCAAATAACGAAAAAGATGGTCCTTTTGGACAAGAAATCAATTATGATTTAACCGAAAAAGGTTTATATCAAATCCGAATTGGCGAAAGTTTGATGCAAGGTGATCCATTTGAAGGAAAATATACCTTGAAATTGCAGTTAAAATAGTTACTTTTACAGAAGAATTTTTCTGTTATGAAATGGACTTTTATCGCTTTTATTACATTGATTACGCTTTATAGTTGTGAAGACAAATCTACACCAACCATTTATCCAAGCAAGATTGGAGTTGATTCTGCGTACAAAGATTTGGTAAAAAAAGATAAACCAATAACAGAAGATGTGATGAAAGAGGAAGTCGTGAAAACAACTTCACCTCAGAAAAAAGTTACTGCAAAACCTCAACAAAAAATTGTGTCTAACACAGATAAAATTATTCCGTTAAGTGCTAATAATACTACCGAAAATCTGGAAGTAAGTTATGCAAAAGCTAAAGCAGAAGCAACTAAAATAGTAGGACAAACAAATACGTTTACCTTTAATGCAGATTCTGCTAAAAAAGTTTGGATCAAAATTTCTGCTCAAGATTCTACAGCAAATATCCGAATTAATCACATCAAAGGCCCTGTGGATTCTATAAAAGGTGGACCATTTGGCAAAGAAACCATCTTCGAATTACCTGCGCGTGGCCTGTATCAATTCTCGATTTCGGAAAAACCAACAAACCCAAAACCATACGCTGGGAAATATAAAGTTGAATTGAAATTATTGTGGAAATAAATTTCTATTTGTAGTAGATTTTGTAGTTGAGTGAATGATTTTTCAAAATATCTTGTTTAATCATTCCTCCATTAATTTCATAATATAAATCAACTGGTTGTTTCGTATTTATCAAATCAAAATAGCCATTCCCTTCGGGACAAAAAGGATTTTCGTAAGAAGTTTCTAAACCAATAAAATAATTTTTAGCTTCAGAAGGTTTAAGTTTTAAATGAATAGGAAAAATATATTTTCCTTGATAATCTTTGTCTACTTCAAACCATTTTTCGTCGATTAAACTTTGTTTATCCTCAATCGATTTTAGAATTATCGGTTTGAAATAATAATATTCATTGCAATAATTTTTCTTCTTCACTTTTGATTCAAACAAAATTTCGATTGCTACAATTTCAATTTCTTTCTCGTTTGGAAGCAATAGATTCGAAAATATTTTGAGTCCAAAACTTGTGTTATCCGTTAATCTTTCAACATTTTTAAACTTTGGACGAAATTGTTTGTAGTTGGAATAATTCATAACCTCAACTTGATTAAGATTAATCGTATCCAACTTTTGAGCAAAGCTTATCACAGAAAATAAAAAGAGAATTAGAAATTTCATTTTGTAAAAATAAAAAAGTTTTCAGTAAACGATTTTCACAATTCATCCTAAAAAATCAACAATTCGTAAATATATATTTATACAAGTCTTTTGCTAACTATAGTTTTGATGAAAATTAACAACAAACAACATGAAAACACTTATCAAAACCCTAAAAATCTTTTTTATTGCATTGATTTCAATAATTACTTTTATTTTTTTGTATTTACTTATTAGCAATAAAATTTTCCTAGGATCTAAAAATCAAACAAATATTGACTATCTAAAAAATAACAAAACAACAATTGACAATAACTTTAATATTCAGATTTTTGATAATAATTTCAACACTTCAAATGTTATTCTATTAGGCGAAATTCATGGTTTTGCTGACAATCAAAAATTAGATGAATTTATGTTTAAATATTTGAATAAAAATCTTGGGTTCAACTATTACATCGCAGAAATGGACAGTTTAAATTCTAAAAAATTAAACACATTTCTAAATTCTGATATTAAAAACGAAAAATTATTAAAAGAAGTTGTTTTAGCTATTAAAAAAAGAATTCCTCAACAATCAAGTCAAGAGTTACTAAAAAAATGGAGCAACTTATATGATTACAATAAAACATTAAATGATTCATCAAAAATTGTTGTTTTGGGTATTGATACAAATTTTGATGATTCTAATAGCAAAATTTCAAGAGATTCAGCAATGATTGAGAATTTTAAACATGTCATTTCAAAGAATCATCTACAAAATGAGAAATTCTATGGATTATTTGGACTTTTTCATACACTTCAAAAAAGTATGAATGACAAAGAAAAACCTTTTGCAGAAAGACTTTTAGATAATAAATATAAAGTAACAAGCATCGTAAGTTATACATTGGATAGTGAAATGTATTTACCTAAAAATGATCAATTTCCTACTCCAGAAGATGAAAAAATAAACTGGGTAAATGCTGATGGACCAATGATGTTAATAAAAGGTATTCTTGATTTTAAAGAACTTGCAGAGCCTAATTCCATTTCAATTTTTAATCTTAATGCAAAAAATTCACCATATAGATCTTCTCAAAATTTAATTAAAACAAAATCAAGATTATTTGGAGAGAACTTTATGCCAAAAGAAAATTTAAAAACAACTGATTATTTTCAATACGTTGCAATTCTTCGAAATTCTGAAGCGTTAACTCCAATTCAATAATAAAAAAACGGAATCT
>NZ_DICC01000073.1:0-83152 GCF_002415215.1 Empedobacter sp. UBA5036 | reverse complement strand
AGATTCCGTTTTTTTATTATTTTATTTATCCATTAAATCAAGTTCAAAACTTGTTCTAAATCTTCTAATAAATCATCTATATCTTCGATACCAACAGACAAACGAATTAAATCATCTGTAATACCAATTTCAGCACGTTTTTCTGCTGGAATAGACGCATGTGTCATCGTAGCTGGGTGATTTGCTAATGATTCAACTCCTCCTAAAGATTCAGCCAAAGTGAAAACTTTTAAGTTTTCTAAAATTTTGAAAGCATCTTCTTTCTTACCAGAAGTCAACGTAAACGTCACCATTCCTCCGAAATCTTTCATTTGCTTTTTCGCAATTTCGTGTTGTGGATGATTTTCCAAACCTGGATAATACGTGTGCGCAACTTTTGGATGAGCTTCTAAAAACTGAGCGATCTTCATTCCATTAGAACAGTGACGATCCATACGAACAGCCAATGTTTTGATTCCACGTAAAACTAAGTAAGAATCTTGTGGTCCTAAAATTCCTCCAGTTGCAAATAAATTGAAGTGAACATCAGTTGCTAATTGTTCCGAATTAACCACAATTGCTCCCGCAACTAAATCTGAGTGACCTCCTAAATATTTCGTTGCCGAATGCATTACGATATCAGCTCCCAACTCAATTGGACGCTGTAAATATGGCGACGCAAATGTATTATCAACAGCTACTAAAATATCTGCTTTTTTTGATTTTACAGCATCATTTACAGCTTTGATGTCAACCACTTTCATCAATGGATTTGTAGGCGTTTCAACCCAAACCATTTTTGTATTATCATTGATTAAAGCGACAACAGCCTCAACATTTGTCATATCTACGAAATGGAATTTCAAACCAAATTTTTCATAAACACGTGTAAACAAACGGTAAGAACCTCCGTATAAATCGTCCATCGCGATGATTTCATCACCTGGTTTGAACAATTTTAAAACACCATCGATTGCGGCTAAACCAGAACCAAATGCAAAACCTGCAACTCCACCTTCGATAGATGCTAATGCATTTTCTAAAGCAGTTCTTGTTGGATTTGCGCCACGAGAATATTCGTATCCTTTGTAATCTCCTGGTGATCTTTGCGCGAATGTTGATGTTTGGTAAATTGGAGTCATTACGGCTCCTGTTGAAGGGTCATGTTGTTGACCTCCGTGTATCGCTTTTGTATTGAATTTCATTGTGAATGCTTTTAACTATAGCAAATATATGGAGTTTTATTTATTCTTTGTTTTAAAGATTTGTTAGAATTTATTTCGGGAGATTTTTGTAAATTATATTAGTTTTAATTTACAATATTAAATTTAGTTTATGTTAAAAAAAATCCTATTTCTTTTCATCGGAATGTTAATCATTAATTCATGTACTCCCTTATATAATAAAAAATATCTAATAAAAGGTGATTACCCTAAAATCACAAATCATATTGAAACAAATGGATATTATTACAGACAATATGAAAAAGATGGTGGAATAACAATGTTAGTCTTACTTAATAATGGAATTGCTCATATACCAAATACCGGTTACGGAATAAATGACTGTGGAAGTCCGGTTGATTTGGAGTGCGATATTAGAATAAAAGAAGAGCAATTAGTAAAATTTAGCAATATGAAAATTGATACTGACAAGCAAAGTAATGCTAATATCTTTTTATGGAATTGGGGTAAATATGAAATAAAAAATGATACGATTACTATACAGTGGTTTTATAATATACATGGAAGACTTTTTTTAGCTGAAGAAAAAGGAAAAATTATTAATTCTAAATCTATTCATTTTTTTAATAGTAAAAGTTATTATTCAAAAAAATCACAATCAGGTAAATCTATTAATAATTTATATGAATTTAAACCTTTTGACATAAGCGTTTTGTATAAAAAAATACCGAAAAGATTAATAGATAAAAAGTAAAAAAATTTTCTTAATATTCTAACTAAACAATTCGTGTAAAACTTGTAATGATTTAGGCTTTTTGAAATTATTGGTGTGAATTTGATAATACTTCACTAGAATTTCGAGTAAGAGAGAACGTTGTGATTGATTGAATGTATTTTTTGAATCTTCGGAAAAATGTAATTCTAACAATTTTTTGAACAAAACAGTTTCATCTGCTTTCAACATATTGATGGATGAATTTGAATTGGTAAAAAAACCATTTTCTAAATCGAATAGATTTCCGTCAATTTCTAAGTTTGGATAAAAACCAAGAAAATGAGATAATTGAATCAAAAAAATCAAATGAAAATCTGCAAAATCGTCTTTCTTTTGATCAAATTCTTTTAGCGAATGTTCGATGTAAAAATATAATTCAGGATTATCTGATTCTTCTTTTAAAACTAAGTTCAGAATCTCAGCCAAGAAAAAAACAATCGCAGATTTGATAGGATGAAAATGCAACGATTCATAATAATGTGATGTTTGTGCTGATTTTAAGAAAACCAATTGTTGTTCATTTGATTTCGGTTGTAAGCTCAAATCTATTTCTGCTAGCGGAAAATACAACGAAGTATTTCGCTTTTTTTTGGAGAAAACTCCTTTTGCTATAAATGATTTTAAGCCAAAATCTTGTGTATAACAACGTATAATTAAACTCGTGTCACCATATTTTAAGCTCGAAAGTACAATGGCTTTGGTTTCTAAAATTTTCATTAACGGACAACTGCAATTTTCAATGTTTTGGTTTCTGTACCATCTGCATTTGTCATCAAAACTAAGTAAATCCCAGAAGCTACGGGCTTTCCTTTTACATTATTTGTATTCCATTCTACAATTCCTCCTTCGGCTTTTTTCTCAAAAAGTAAATTTCCAACAATATCTGTAATCTTAACCAACGCACGATTTGGAAGATTTTTTATCGTAACATTCCCTTTATATTCTGGTCGATAAGGATTTGGATACGCAATTGCATTGTTAAAATTATTCGCTTCTGTCGACACATCTCCATTATACGAAACCACACCTTTTTCTGTTGCAAAAAATACTTTTCCTGTCGATTCGTCTATGGAAACATCGTACACAATATCCGAAGGTAAAGGTGAGTTCTTAGAAGTAAAATGCAATTTCGTCGACTCTCCACTATCCGAAACATAATAAACGCCCGCTCCATTAGTAGCAATCCATTTATTGTTTGCATTATCCACTTTTATCGCATAAATCCCAACATCTGTTAACAACGCCTCTGGAATTCCATCTTGAATAATCACAATTGGTTCTGCGACAATATTATTAGAACTTACAGCATTATCAGCTCCGTACAAAACGACTAAACCTTGTTCTGTCCCAATCCATAAATTATTTGATTTGTCATTTGCAACAGTCAGAACATTATTAATTGGTAGCTTATTTGAAGTTGTCATTGTTGTTACAATTTCATATTTTTTGTCTAAAACTGTAACCCCACCTCCTTGTCTACCGCTTGCATAATAGGTATAAACATCAGAAAAATCAGGAGAAAGTGCTACTATTGGAGAAGTTTTATCAACATCATAACTTTTCCAAGTACCATTTGCATTTCTCTCTACATAATACACAGACTGATAATCAGGCGATTTACCATCAGGATATGAAGCTCCAATATGTAAATTTCCTAACTTATCATAAGCCAAGCCCGAAATTCTAGAACTTGGAAACTGATCGTTAATAATTTTCTTAGGTATTAAATCTACATCAAATTCTAATAAATCAGTTCTTCCATTTTTATCACGTCCATATTTATTAAATGATGAAACTATAAATGTATTTTTATCTTTATCTGGATGAGGAGCGATTCTTAAAACATCTCGAATATCAAAAATATCTTTTGAAAGAAAGTTATTCCATTTTTTAGTGTCATAATAAAAGAATCCATCATTATTTTCTAATACGTTTGAATAACTTTCTGTTCCTCCAGGTGCAATCCATACTTTCCCACTTTTTGTCGTTACAGACCAAGCTTTATTGGTAAAAGGTCCATCAGGATAAAATTCTTTATGATTAGATAAATTAATAATTCCATGATTTACTGAACCTCCAAAATAAATATTGTTAATAAAAATTCCTGAATTGAAATTTATTTCATTTCCATCTTCATCAATTAAAGGGTAATTATCTCCTTTGAAAACAGAAATTTGATTATTCTGAGTAATAATTAATTTACCATTCGACGATTTTAACTCTTTAATCAAATTAAAAGGAGTAGAAGTTCCTCTTAATAATTTTAATTCATTGTTTACCGAATAATAAATCTCATTTTCAAATAATTCTATATTTGTAACATTTTGACCAACAATTTCTTCTTTCCAAATTTTTCTATTTGTAAAATCTGGATTATTCAAATTCTTATCCGATAATTCGCTCGAATAGATTCCTTTATCTGTTGCAATATAAAGAGTTGTTCCGTTAATTGTTGCATCATTTACAACAGCTGTATTTGTACGTGTTGTTTCTTTAAATTCTTCCTCTTTTAAGTCGAAAGAAACAATTCCAAAAGCTCCAGAAATAAACGCAATTCCATCATTTATAAAAATATGATTGACTTTTTTATCTCCCGAAAAACCATTCCATTTGATATCCAAAACCATTGTCGATTCTCCAGATTTCAATAAATCTAAACCTCCATTTTCATAACCAACTAAAAACGAATCAGAATCTTTGTCATAAGCCATTGCAGAAACCCCAACATTGTTCAAGAAATTGGTTTTATTTAGCTTAATCCAATCACTTGTTGGATTTTGAGGATTGAACAAGAAAATTCCGTTTTCAGTTCCACAATAAATCACACCATTTACTTCTTCCAACAATTTCACATTATTGTAAGAAAAAAGATCAGTCCAACGCACTTTATCATTTTGAGCGTTTAAACTTGTGAAAATCATGGTGATGAAAATGAACAATTTTGTCTTCATAATGCACAAAAATACTGTAATTTATAACAAAATAACTTGCTAAAAATTGTATTGCTTGTTACAATAAATCATAAAATTTGCCTGGAAGTGTCGAAATTATTTGCTTTAATTCCAAATCTAATAAGGTTGGCATCAATTCGTAGGATTTCAAATTTAGGTCAAAAGACATTTTATCAATATGTTGTTTTCCATTCGTTTTGAGATAATTTACAATTAAATTTTCATCATCAGAAAACTCAATAAACAAATCTATTTGCTTTGGTTTCTTCTTCGAATTGAAGTTAAAATAATCAATAATATCTTTCGAATTTTCGACCAAATAAGCCTGATGAGATTTTATCAAATAATTGCACCCAATACTCAACGCATCGGTTGATTTTCCTGGCAAAGCAAACACTTCACGATTATATTCATTTGCAAATTTTGCAGTCACCAAACTTCCACCTTTAAAAGCAGATTCTACCACAATTGTAATATCTGATAAGCCTGCAATAATCCGATTTCGTTGCAAAAAAGCTTCGGGAACGACCGCTTTAAAACTAGGTTGTTCTGTAATCCAACCACCTTTTTGTAACATCTCAACAGCAACTTTTTTATGAGCAGCAGGATAAATTCGTTCAAAATTTGTTCCCATTACCGACCACGTTGCAACATTATTTTTGAGCGCATTTGTATGCGCTTCTATATCGCAACCATACGCTAATCCACTTACAATCGTCACATCAAAATCTGCTAAACCTTCGATTAATTCAGTAATAAAATTTCGTCCATAATTAGTCATTTTTCGAGTGCCAACAATCGAAATCTTTTTATTATTGAATTGATTAAATTCTAAATTTCCTTTGCAAAAAATCACCAAAGGTGCATCAATACATTCTTTTAACAATTGTGGATAAGCTTCATCATAAAAAGTTAAAATATTGATTTGATTATTTTTACAATATTCTATTTCGTTAAAAGCTAAATCTAACCATTTTTTATTTCCAAAATCTTTGCTTATTTGTTGTCCAATTCCCGAAATTTGCATCAAATCTTTTGGTTTACAATTCCAAGCAGCCTCTGCCGAACCAAAAAATTGAATAATTTTTCGAGCTGTGATATCGCCAATTCCTTTCTGAAAAGAAAGTGCTAAAATATATGGTAAATCGGTTTGCATTTTGTTAAATTATTAATATTAAACCAACTAAGAATAATTTTAAGTATTTATTTTTTTGCTAAATCTAAAAAAAATGTTAATTTCGTAGTATGAGGTTAGAAGAGCATATTAGTCAATTATTATTTCAGCACGATTGTGTAATCGTTCCAAACTTTGGTGCGTTTATCTCAAACACTGCTAATGTGGCGTTTGACGAGCAAACAAACACATTTATTCCGCCAAGAAAAGAGCTTTCTTTCAATACAACTTTAACAAAAAGTGATGGTGTTTTGGTGAATAAAATTGTAGAAGATGAGCCAATGTCTTTTGAAAATGCGCAAACATTTTTGAATGAACAAGTTTATTTTTGGCAAGAACATTTGAAAAATGGAAAAGTTTTAACCTTACAAAATATCGGATCATTACAATTTAATGACGCTGGAAAAATTGACTTCAAACCAGAAAATGCTCAAAATTATTTCATCGCCGCTTACGGTCTTTCAAATTTACAAGCCAATTACATTTTAGATTCGTCTAAAACTAAAACCTCTAACAAACACATGTCAAAATTTTTAGCCGCAGCCTCATTAATTCCCATTATTGTTGGTGGCTTCCTATATTTTAATACGCCGCAACCCGTGCAAGAATTCGTAACGGAGCAATGGAGCGGTTTGGTTTTACCAATGATTGGTAAAGATGACGCAACAAAAACTGAAAAGCCTACAGTGCAATACGATGTGTATAATATGCCACAAACGATTGCTGAACCTTCTTTGGTTGAATATCAAATTGCTGAAACCGTAACGAAAACAGATACAATTGAAACGCCTAAAAAAGTTGAAATTACAGTTGTAAAGGAAACAAAAGTGAATGAGACTGAAAAGGAGATTACGGCAATTGTAAAGGAAAAACCTTCGACAAAAGAAGTTGTAAAAACAGAAACAAAAAAATTAACGAAAGTTGAAGCTCCTAAAACAGCTGAAAAGAAAGTTGAGGACAAAAAAGAAATTACAACTAAAACAACTGCAAAATCTAGCAATAAAAAATATCAAGTAATTGCGGCTTCGCTAAAACGTCAAGAAGATGCTGATCGTTTGGTTGGAGAATTGAAAAAACAAGGTTACAAAGATGCTGGAATTTCTTATGTAAAAGGTCGCTATTATTATGTTACATATAACAGTTTTAATAACATAGAAGAAGCACAAAAATATATGAATGATGTGAATAAAAAGTCTCCTGGAACTTGGGTTAGAACTGAAAATTAATTTATCATTTCAATACAATATAAATCGAAATAAGCTGCCCAAAAGGCAGCTTATTTCTTTGTTAGAATGAATATGAAAACTACTTCCAGCCTCCGCCTAAACTTTTGTAAATAGCGACAACTGTACTTAATTGTTTTTCTTTTGTTTCGATTAATTCCATTTTTGCATCCAATAAATCACGTTGAGTTGTTAACACTTCCAAATAATCTGCACGATTATTTTTGAACAATTGATTCGCAATATCAATAGATTCTACAAGTGCTTTCGCTTGTTTGTCTTTGTAAGAATAACTTTGTTCTAAATTATTAATCTTCGACATTTGATTTGACACTTCTAAATAAGCATTTAAAATTGTTTTATCATATTCGTACAACGCTTGTATTTGATGAGCATTTGCTGTATTAAACTCCGCTTTTATCGCACTTTTATTAATTAAAGGCGCAGCTAATTCTCCTGCCAATGAGTATAGAATTGACTCTGGCATTTTTACCAAATAAGAAGGTTTGAAAGCATTTAATCCTAAAGCCGCAGAAATATTAAGTGACGGATAAAACTCTGCACGAGCCACTTTTACATCCAATGCAGAAGCTTTCAATTCTAGTTCTGCTTGCTTGATATCAGGACGATTCGATAATAATTCAGACGGAATTCCTGCATGCATTGTTTGCGGAATCAAATCCATAAATGAAGAACCATCACGTTTTATCGTTTGCGGATATCTTCCCAATAATGCATTAATTCTATTCTCAGTTTCTGTAATATCTTGTTTAATATTAAACTCTTCACTTTCAGATTTTAATAATTCTGCTTCAAATTTTTTCACCGCTAATTCAGTTTCACGCGCTGCTTCTTTCTGAATTTTCACCACACGCAGTGATTCTTTTTGCAACTCAATATTTCGATGAATTAAATCTAATTGGCCGTCCAAAGACAATAATTCATAATAAGACGAAGCGATTTCAGAAATCAAATTTGTCAAAACAAAATTCTTTCCTTCCACCGTTGATAAATATCGCGCAATCGAAGCGTCTTTCGAATTACGTAATTTTTTCCAAATATCAACTTCCCAATCAGCACTCAACCCAATCGCATAATCCATCAAAGGATCAGGCATTTCTTTCCCAGGTTTTATCTCAGTCGAGGCATCACCAGCACCTTGACTTGTATAACGACCAACTTTCTCAACTCCAATTCCTGCATTTGCTGAAACATTTGGCGATAATTTTCCGTTTTTGTACAACACTTCATTTTTAGAAATCTCAATTTCTTGAAGTGTAATCATCAATTCTTGGTTATTTTTTAACGCTTCTTCAATCAAAACGACCAAATTTGGATCAGTAAAAAATTGTTTCCAAGGCGTCAACCCAGAACTTGGTGCATCATCATTTTGCACATTTTGATAAGCTTCTGGAATTTTTGGTGCTTGATGATTTTCAATCTCTTTGCTTACCGCAGGAGCTTTACAGCTCCAAATCATTGTTCCAAAAAGACTTATTGCAATTATATTTTTTAAACTATTTTTATTCATCTTCCGTGATTTCTTCTGTTAAAGGATTTTCATCTTCATATTTCACCAATTGCATTTTATCCGCCAAAGCGCCAAACGCAACATATAAACCGGGTACAATAAACAACCCGAAAATAGTTCCGAACAACATTCCGCCTGCAGCAGCAGTACCAATTGTTCTATTTCCTACTGCTCCCGGACCAGAAGCAATAACCAACGGAATAAGACCTGCAATAAACGCAAATGATGTCATCAAAATTGGACGGAAACGAACACCCGCACCTTCAATCGCTGATTTTACAATTGATAAACCTTCGTTATGTTTTTGTACTGCAAACTCAATAATCAACACCGCATTTTTACCGAGAAGTCCAATCAACATCACCATTGCAACTTGTGCATAAATATTATTTTCTAATCCTAATAATTTCAAGAAGAAAAATGCTCCGAAAATCCCTGTTGGTAGTGAAATGATAACTGGTAAAGGCAAAATAAAACTTTCGTATTGTGCTGCTAAAATCATGTAAACGAAAATTAAACAAATGGCGAAAATAATCACTGCTTCATTTCCACGAGAAACCTCATCTTTCGATATTCCTGCCCAATCAATTCCAAAACCACGAGGCAAAGTATTCTTAGCTACTTCATTAATCGCTGCAATCGCTTGTCCACTACTATAACCAGAAGCTGGCGTACCACTAATTTCTGCTGCATTATACATATTGTGACGCGTAATTTCTGATAAACCATATACTTTTTCAATTTTCATGAAAGCTGAATATGGAACCATTTCACCTTGATCATTTTTCACATACAATTTCAATAAATCTTCCGGTAGCGCACGATATTCTGGCGAAGCTTGTACCATCACTTTATAAGGTCGGTCAAATTTGATGAAACTTGTTTCGTAATTAGAACCAACTAATGTTGATAAATTATCCATCGCATTTTCGATCGAAACTCCTTTTTGTTCGGCAATATCATTATCAATTTTCAAGACATATTGAGGAAAGGAAGCACTATAAAATGTGAATACAGAGCTCAATTCTGGACGACGAGTTAATTCTTTTATAAAATCACGGCTCACTTCTTCCATTTTATGATAATCTCCACTACCCGCTTTATCCAATAATCTCAACTCGAAACCTCCTGCAGCTCCATATCCAGGAACAGATGGTGGTTGAAAATATTCGATATTCGCACCATTAATATTTCCAGCTTTTTCTTCTAATTCTTTGATGATTTCTTCCGCAGACTTAGAACGTTCGTCCCAACTTTTCAAGTTAATTAAACAAGTTCCAGAGTTTGCTCCTGTACCTTCTGTCAAAATCTCATAACCAGCCAAAGATGAAACTGATGAAACGCCATCAATTCCTTCCGCTATTTTTTGTAATTTTTGAGAAACTTCATTCGTTCTTTCTAACGTAGAACCTGGAGGTGTTTGAATAATTGCATAAAACATTCCTTGGTCTTCGTTTGGAATAAATCCAGAAGGCAAACTATTATTCAAAAAGAAAACTCCAGCGCAAAATGCAAGTAAAATTCCGAATGTAACAGTTCGTATGTTAACTGTTTTGGTTAAAACTTTTTCGTATTTAAAAGAACCTTTGTTGAACAAATTATTAAACTTCAACAAAAATTTATTTAACATTGTTTTCTTTCTTGGTTGATCATGATTATTTTTCAAAATCATTGCACACAAAGCTGGTGTAAGCGTTAAGGCAACAATACCTGATAAAATAATTGATGTCGCCATCGTAATCGAAAATTGACGATAAAAAATACCAACAGGTCCAGACATAAACGCAACTGGAATAAACACGGCTGCCATTACAAATGTAATTGCGATAATTGCTCCACTAATTTCGCGCATCGCTTCTTCCGTCGCTCGTAAAGGCGAGAGATTTTTCTCTTCCATCTTGGCGTGAACCGCCTCTATCACCACAATCGCATCATCGACGACGACTCCAATCGCCATAACTAAAGCAAAAAGGGAAATCAAGTTTAATGTAATTCCAAAGAAACTCATCAACGCAAAAGTTCCGACCAAAGAAACAGGAACCGCTAACGCAGGAATCAATGTAGAACGCCAATCTCCTAAGAATAAAAACACCACAATACCAACTAAAACGAAAGCTTCAAAAAGTGTGTGTACCACTTTTTCCATCGAAGCATCTAAGAATTTTGAAACGTCATATGAAATCTCGTAATCCATTCCTTTTGGCAAATTATTTTCTTTCAAATCTGCCATTAATGCTTTGATGTTTTTGATGACTTCACTGGCATTACTTCCATACGATTGTTTTATCACAATTGCGGCAGAAGGTTTTCCGTTCAATGTTGAGTAAATGTCATACATCGAACTTCCGAATTCTATATTAGCAACATCTTTTAAACGCAATATTTCTCCATCAGGATTTGCTCTTAAAATGATATTTCCATATTGTTCTTTTGTGTTATATCGACCTGAATATTTTAACACATATTCAAAAGCTTCTGAACGTTTTCCAGAACTTTCTCCAGTTTTACCAGGCGAAGCTTCAATACTTTGTTCATCCAACGCTTTCATCACATCATCCGCAGAAATATTATAGGCTTGCATTCTATCTGGTTTTAACCAAACACGCATTGCATATTCTCGGTTTCCTAAAATATCTGCATCTCCAACTCCATTAATACGTTTCAACTCAGATAAAATATTGATATCTGCATAATTATATAAAAATTGTTGGTCAGCTTTTGGATCGTTACTGTACAAGTTAATGTACATCAACATGTTTGATTCTTCGCGTGTAATTTTCACTCCTTCGCGAACTACTAAAGGCGGAAGTTTATTGACAACCGAAGAAACACGGTTTTGCACATTTACAGCTGCAATATTGGGATCAGTTCCTAAATCAAATATCACTTGAATAGACGCTTCACCGTCATTCCCAGCATCAGATGTAATATATTTCATTCCTGGAACACCATTTAGCGCACGTTCTAATGGAATTACCACCGATTTGATTAATAATTCATTATTTGCACCCGGATATTCCGCTGTAATATTCACCTTTGGTGGCGAAATTGAAGGGAACTGCGTTACGGGTAATTTGACTAATGATAGAATTCCTAAGAAAACTATAATCAACGAAATGACAATCGATAGAACGGGTCTTCGAATAAATTTATCAAACATAACTTTGAATTTTTTAGATTAGTTTGATTTTAATTTCAACGATGAAAGAACTTTTCTTGGTGCAATAAATTTCGTTTTGATTTTATCATCATCTTTCACTTTCTGAACACCCTCTAACAAAATATTATCTTTCTCCGAAAGTCCGCTTTCTACCACATAAACATCAGGCATTTCTAGACCAATCGTGATATTTCTCGATTTGACAACACCATTTTTATCTACTACAAAAACATAGGTTTTATCTTGAATTTCGTAGGTTGCTTTTTGTGGAATTAATAAAGCATCATGTAACGGAACTGTCATTTTTACTTTCCCTGTTTCACCATTTCTTAACAGATGATTTGGATTTGCAAAACGTGCACGAAACGCAATATTTCCTGTTTCGTTGTTAAATTCTCCTTCTATCGTTTCTACCAAACCTTTTTCTGGTAAAGGTTTATTATTCGCCATAATCAACGAAACTTGTTTATTCGCTCTATCTTGAATATTTGTTTGATAATCTAAATATTCAGGTTCAGAAACGTTGAAATAAGCAAACATTGATGAGTTATCAGATAAATTTGTTAATAACATTCCTTCGTCAATCAAGCTTCCCAATTTCATAGGAATTCTATCAATAACACCAGAAAATGGTGCACGAATATCTGTAAATGATAAATGTAATTGAGCCAATTGCATTTCTGCTTTCGATTTTTCTAATCGTGCTTGCGCAATGGCTTTTTCGTTCTTAGAAACGACATTATTATCAGCCAAAGTTGCTGAATTTTGTAATTCAATTTGTGCCTCTTTTACCTCAGCTTTCGATTTTAAATATTCGGCTTGATACATCGAAGGCATAATGCGAAACAACAATTGACCAGCTTGTACATGTTGACCTTCATCCACAAAAACTTTTTGCAAATAACCTTTTTCTTGCGCACGAATTTCGATGTTTCGTACCGATTGAATTTGGGCTACATAATCCTTATCTACAATCGTATCCATTTTGATTGGCGTTGTGATTGGATAATCTTTCACTTCTTCTTTTTCCTGTTTTTTTGATGAACAACTTGTTGTCAACAATACAGTACTTAGAGCTACAAATAATGCGACTCTTTTCATAATTCTTCTAACTATTAAATGTAAAATTTGATGAAATGGATTTCTTGGCAGAAGTAGTTTTACCAAAAAATATTACATACAAAAATTGGTTAACATTCAGCTATTCATGAACTGAACACTAATTTTTGGTGTAATTTTAAAAATTTAAGAAATCAATCAAATTCTGATTGTACGTAACAAAATGTACTTACAACTCGAAAATTTGATGGTTTTATTGTAGAAGATGTGTTTCTTTCTTAAACCTTGAATTATAAAGTTTAAAACCAGAACGACACTTAATAGTTTGATACAAGTTTCTAAATCGATTTTGTTTGATGTCTGAAAATCATCATCAATCGTTTCGATACTTGGATTAAATTCTTGAAATTGATTTGAATTTGAAGTTTTAGAAAATTTCGTCTCAACAATTTTACTTGCGTGATAAATATGTGTATTATCATTAACAACCGTCTGTGAAGTTAAATTTCCTTGAAAATGTTGAGTACCCGCAAACACTTTAGTTTCCGCAAAAAATAGCAGAAACAAAGCAGATAGCAAGTATGTGATAAACATTTTCATAATTCTGTTCAAATGTAAGACTTGAAATAATACAATAATCTATATTAACATTTTTTAACTATAAAATTTTATTGATTTAATAAAAAACTCAATTACAAACACTTAACACAACGATAATAACTGTTTCAAAACTCGAATATTTTGTTGAAATTTGCATCCAACAAACAAAAGTTTATGGCGAAAGCAAAAACAGCAAAAGAGTCGTTAGCAGTAATGACAAACTTGGTTTTACCGAATGAAACCAACAATTTAGGAAACATGTTCGGAGGCGAATTATTGGCTTCTATGGACAGAATTTCTTCTATTTCTGCGAAAATGCATGGTGGAAGTTTTTTGGTTGTAACAGCAAGTGTCAATCACGTTGCGTTTAACATTCCGATTCCGATGGGAAGTACGGTGAAGTTAGAATCTAAGGTAACTCGCGCATTTAATTCTTCGATGGAAGTTTATGTTGATGTTTACGTTTACGATTATGAAAATTGTGTTTATAACCAAACAAATAGCGGTATTTACACATTTGTAGCCGTTGATAATGACAATAAACCTGTTCAAGTTCCTGAATTAATTCCAGAATCTGAACAAGAGATCGAACGTTATGAAGCTGCTTTGCGTCGTAAACAATTAAGTTTGATTTTAGCTGGAAGAATGAATCCTGCTGATGCACACGAATTGAAATCGTTGTTTTTTGCAGAGTAAATCTTTTTTTACAATATCATCTAAATCGTTGAATTTTAATTAAATAAATTCAACGATTTTTTATGTTTTAAATTTTTCATTAACTTTATCTTATTCTAAAACAAAACAATATGAGTATTTCTGATTTAAAATTGGAACTAATTCTTCAAATTTCAAATCTGAATGATAAAGTGAAATTAGAAGAAATTTTAGAATTATTGAAATTTCAAACCGAAAGTTCTATTTATGAAGTTTCTGAAGAAGAAGAACTTGCTATAAAAGAAGCTAAAAATCAGATTTCGAGTAACAATGTTTTGTCAAATTCTGTTGTTAACGAAGAAATGAATGAATGGTTGAAAAAATAATTTGGACAACTCAAGCAAAAAATGAATTATTCGACATTCTTGATTATTGGAAAAATCGAAATAAATCAACTATTTATAGTCAAAAACTTTTTCAATTAATTCAAAATCAAATCAATCTAATTATCTTATTTCCTGAAATTGGAAGAAAAACAAATTTTGAAGATGTTAGAGTCAAAATTATTAAAGAATATCTTCTATTTTATGAAGTAAAAGATTCAAATCTCTATATTTTAACGATAAAAAGTTCAAAACAAAAGCCGAATAAATTCAGAATAAAATAAAAAAGTCGAAACATTGTTTCGACTTTTTTATTGATATAATTTTTTAACCTTTCCCAGCTAAACGATCCACCACATATTCTATTTGTGTTTTCCCGTGCGGTTTTGGTTTTCCTTCTGCATCTAAATTAACCATCGTAATTCGATCGACTGTAATAATGGTTTCATGCGTCATTTTGTTACGTACTTCACATTGTAAAACCAATGAAGTTGTTCCAAATTTCACCACCTCAATTCCTATTTCTACAATATCACCTTCACGCGCCGAAGCCATAAAGTTGATTTCCGACATATATTTAGTTACAACATGTGAATTTTCTAATTGCACAATGCTATATAACGCCGCTTCTTCATCAATCCAAGCCAAAAGTTTTCCTCCAAAAAGTGTTTTATTTGGATTAAGATCTTCGGGTTTTACCCATTTACGAGTGTGAAATTTCATAGTTCTCTGTTTTAAGTTCTTGTTTATTTTCTGTTGCCAAATGATTCGCATCCGAAATAAACTTAACTAAATTTACAGCATATTTTCCATCTAACAAAGATTCATTGTGACGAATTAACGCATCAGAAATCTCGGTAATGGCGTTGGGATGAAAATTCTTTTGTTCAGTAGAAATTTTGTTTGAACAACACACATTTTTTAAATCAGAATAAATCATTTGATTAAGATATTGATCTCCAATCTTAATTGTTCCTTTCTCCGCAATAAGCGTGATATTACTTTCGAAATTTTTATTGAAAACTGACGTTGTATAAATCATATGTCCGATTGCTCCATCAGCCGTAAAATCAACACAACCCGAATCATCAAATTCTGTCACTTCTTGATGTGTAAAATTGAAACTTTTAGAATTTGTACAAATTACCTCATCAAACCAAAAATTCATGATATCAACAAAATGTGAAAATTGAGTAAACAAAACACCTCCGTCCATTTCTTGGTTTCCGTGCCATTCGCGCAACTTGTAATAATTCTTGTTACGATTCCAATAGCAATTAATATTCACCATGAAAACTTTTCCTAACGAATTATTGTCAATCAAATTCTTTACATATTGCACAACTGGAGAAAAACGAAGTTGCATCGACGTAAAAACTCTAAGATTTTTCTCTTCCGCAACTTTCAATATTTCCTTTGCATCTTCTACAGTTAATGCAATTGGTTTTTCAATCAAAACATTTTTCCCAGCTTTTAAACAACGAATCGCATGTTCGCGGTGCAAACCATTTGGCGTAGCAATCACAACAACATCAGTTTCTTGATCTTCGTTCAAAAAACTTTCAAGTGTTGAATAACCTTTGAAAGGTAAATCTTCTGGTAAATTAAAATCAATCACCGAAATTAAATGTGCGTTTTCCGTTTCCTCTATCGCTTGTTGATGTACACGTCCAATATGACCGTAGCCTAAAATGGAAAAATTCTTCATTGAATTTATTTAATAATTTTTTCTAATATCTTTTGTGTGATTAGATAAGTTGGTTTTACACCTGTTAATCCTAAACCTCCAGAAGCCAATGTACTTCCTGTTTCTAACGGATTATCAGAAGCGTAATAAGCATACATTACTTTAACATCTTTATCGATGTGATGTCTAATTTTTGACGCAACCTGAATCGCTTTTTGATAATGCGCACCTTCCATTTCTAATCCAATCGCTTGGAAAGACGAATTTTTGAAATACTCTAAAACGTCTTTATTTTGTAATGATGTTCCTAAAACCGAAATCATTGGTCCTTCATAAACACCTAAACCTTGTCCTTCGAAATCTGCAGCGGTTAATTCGTTATCAAAAACATAATTATCTGTTGTTCCTTCGAAAACATGCGCTGTAGCAATCATTATATCACCTTTTATTCCTTCAAGAATACCAGCTTTACCCATAATCGCAACAGATTTTACATTCATTTTGAATTTTACATCTCCTACTTTGTATGGTTTCAACAACTCATCCATCGCCTCAAATGCTTGCTCACCAAAAGCATAATCCATCACAATAATAACCTCATTGTTCTTATCTTTTGCGTAAGAAAACGCAGAATTGGCAATGTTTACTTTAGATAAATCAATAATTTGAACATCGATATTTGTTCCTGATTGATCTTTGATGTAAACTAAACCATTTTGTTGAGTGTATTCATTTAACGAATCGCGCAACATTTTGTTGTTTGCCGCACTCAAATCTTCGTAAATTTCTACACCATCATTTTTGTATTTTCTTTTTAATCCATCATAGGCATACAACATGTTAGACACACTATGCATATTAGCAGAAATGATGTGAATGTTTTTATCTTGAAGATTATTTTCGAATAATACACGTTTGATTTCATTCGCCCATTTTTCTCCAATCATATGATGACCAATCGATTCACGTAAAGTTGATGTAAATGTAATTTCACGTTTCTTAGTTCCGATACGATCTTGTTGACTTGTGTAACCCATCCAATAAACTACACGGAAAAAATAATCTTTGTCGTCTGCTTTACTGAAATAATGATGAATTTCTTGTGTTTCTTCAAACGTTCTTCCTAAAATAGTCGATAAATGCATCAAAGCAACTTCACGTTCTTTTCGAGAAATTTCAACTTCATTGAATACAACATTTTCAATAAATTCCCACGCTCTACTTTTAGAAAGTGTTTCATTACTGAATGCTCTATTTCTGATTTTATCCGCCTCATTGTATAAAAACGTTAAGTGCGTCAACACATCATAGATATCAGAACGACCGCGAGAAATCTCGATATTCATTTGATCATCATCAATTCTATAGCAAAAACGACGACGTTTTGCAGGAATAATTGGTGTGAAAATAGAACGATCATAGCCTTCGTCAGATGTAAAAGACACATAAGGTGTTTCTACGATTCCTTCTGGTAAACGATCTAAAACGTACATTAATCCGCTTAATTCTACTTTGTTTGGATCTGTCATTGATCCGTAGATTTCTGGATTAATTTCGAATAATAAATTTCTTAATATTTTTCCAGGCGCACCAGATGGACGGTACACTCCTCTATGAAATAAATGACGCATAGAGATATATAATCTTTCAATAGCGTCAGTAGATCTTCTTGCTCTTGTTATTGACATAATAATTTTTTTACTTTTTTTGGTTGTTTAATTCTTGTTGAATGGCCATTAATTCATCGTACCATTCTTGTCCAAATTTTCGGACCAACGAATCTTTTGCAAATGTTGCAACATTCACTTTCAATTCTTTTCCTAAGGTACAAGCATCCGAGCAGATATCCCATACATCATAGTTAACAGAAGTGAAATTTGAATATTCCTTAACACGAACTGGATACAAATGACAAGAAATTGGTTTTTTGTAATCGACCTTTCCATCTTCGTATGCTTTTTCAATACCGCATTTTGAAAAACCATTTTCTTCGAAAACTAAATAGGCACATTCGCGATTATTGACTAATGGAGTTACCCAATCGCCGTCAGTATCCATTGTGTACTTACCTTCTTGCTCAATCACCGCAATTCCTTCGGGACGCAAATAAGGTTTTACATCTTCATAAATATCGTCTAATACAGTTAGTTCGTCATCATTCAAAGGCGCTCCTGCGTCACCTTCTACACAACAAATCCCTTTACATTTGTTCAGATTACAAACAAAATCTTCATTTAGTAGTTCTTCAGATACAAGGGTTTTTCCTATTTGGAACATGTTACATTAAATTTTGTAACATGCAAAGGTACGGAAAATTCCTCAGAAAAATGTAATTTTGTAAAAGAATAATGGATAATCTACTTTCAAAAATCAATCATCCTAAGGAACTTAGGACTTTTGAAGCGTCTCAATTAACTGCTTTAGCTCACGAGATGCGCGAGTTTATTTTGGATACTTTGAGTGTAAAACCAGGACATTTAGGTGCTAGTTTGGGTGTGATTGAATTAACGATTGCATTACATTATCACTACAATACACCAAAAGATTTGTTGATTTGGGATGTTGGCCATCAATGTTATCCGCATAAAATTTTAACTGGTCGTCAACAAATTTTTGATTCATTACGTCAAAAAGACGGTATTTCTGGTTTCCCAACGCGTATAGAAAGTGAGTTTGATACATTTGGAACGGGACATTCTTCTACTTCTATTTCAGCAATTGTTGGAATGGCAACTGCAGATAAAATCAATCAAATCAATAGAAAACACATTGCAATTATTGGTGATGCATCGATTACTTCTGGAATGAGTTTAGAAGCATTGAATCATCTTGGATCTACAGATTTGGATGTTTTAGTGATTTTGAATGATAATGATATCGGAATTGATCCTTCGGTTGGAGGATTGAAAAAACATTTTAAATCATTAGAAAATCAATCCGAAAATATTTTCTCCAATTTCGGTTTAAATTTTATTGGAACAATTGATGGACACAATTTTGATGATTTACTAAATGCTTTCAATAAAGCTGATTATATAAAAGGTCCGAAAGTTTTACACATCAAAACAATAAAAGGAAAAGGTTACGAACAAGCCGAAATCGATCAAGTAAAATGGCATGCTCCAGGTTTGTTTGATAAAGAAACGGGCGAAATAAAATCAAAGAAAAAAGAAAAATCGTATCAAGATGTTTTTGGTAAAACCATGCATCAATTACTTAAAAATAACTCACAAATCGTTGCGATAACGCCTGCAATGTTAACAGGAAGTAATTTGGTGAAATGTCATCAAGATTTTCCTGAACGTGTTTTTGATGTCGGGATTGCAGAACAACATGCGGTGACGTTTGCAGCTGGTCTGGCGACGCAAAATACCATTCCGTATTGTGTGATTTATTCGACATTTTTACAACGTGCGTACGACCAAGTCATTCACGATGTAGCGTTACAGAATCTACCTGTTGTATTTTGTATTGATCGTGCAGGATTCGTTGGTACAGATGGCGCGACGCATCATGGTTATTTTGATATTGCATATTTGCGCGAAATTCCGAATATGATTGTTTCTTCGCCTCGAAACGAAAAAGATTTCAAAAATCTATTGTACACAGCGCAGTTTACAACTCAACCATTTGCTATTCGTTATCCAAAAAATAATATCCAAACAAGCAATTCTAAAGTCAAAAAAATAGAAATCGGTCAATCTGAAATTATTTTTGAAGGAAATCAATTAGCGATTATTTCGACTGGATTAATTAGTTCTCGAATCGAAGAAATTATCATCCAAAATCATCTTCAAGATAAAGTTGCTTTGATTGATTTTCCATTTATCAAACCTTTGGATGAATCTCGCTTAAAAGCTATTTCATTAAAATATTCTACCATTCTAACTTTTGAAGATGGAATAAAAAAAGGTGGTTTCGGAAGTGGAATTTTAGAGTTTTTAAACTCTATTCATTACAAAGGAAATATCACAATTAATGGATATCCGGACGAATTTATCGAACATGCTTCGATTTCTGAATTAGAAAAAATGATTGGTTTAGATGATTCATCGATTTTAGAAATGATTTTTTCCTACCTAAAAATTCAACAATCCTAAAAATTAATAATTTTCGGTACGAGAGTTGTAATAGCTTTTTCTAATTTATAAACACAAGAACAATGAAAAAAATAATCGGTTTATCTTTTATAGCAGTATTGTTAACATTGCAATCTTGCGGTACAACAAGCAACATGCAAGAATTCTACAAAAAATATGATAATCAATCTACTGTAATTCCTTTACCTTCTTTTGCGTTGAAATTAGCTGGAAAAGCTGGTGGAACAGATTTATTTAATTATTTAAAATCGGCTAAAGTTTTTGTTGTTTCAGATGCTGGACAAGGAAAGCAAAAAAGAATCATGAATGATTTGCAGTCATCTATGCGTGGTGAAAAATATGAGAACTTAGTCAAATTCAAAGCGAAAGACAGCCGTTTGAACATTTCATTACAAGAAGATGGCGGACGAGTTAAGAAAATGATTTTTGGAATTAACGGTTTACGAAATGTATTGGTTATCGATTCGAAATTAGATATTCCTAGAACAGATTTAGACAAAATTTTGGACAAAGTTTCGGCTGAAGATATTGCAGATTTAGCAGATATTTTGAAATAATATAGGAAGCCAGCTAATTTGCTGGCTTTTTCTTTTGAAATTACTTTGTAACTTTGTCGCATGAGTGGAAAATTATATTTGGTTCCGACGCCAATCGGAAATTTGGGAGATATGACATTTAGAGCGGTTGATGTGCTAAAAGAATCGGATGTGATTTTGGCAGAAGACACGCGAAATAGTGGTATTTTACTGAAACATTTCGAAATTTCTACTCCAATGCGTAGCTACCATATGCACAATGAGCATCAAGCAACTGAAGATATTATTCGTCAGCTAAAAGATGGTCAAATCATTTCGATTATTACTGATGCCGGAACTCCAGGTATTTCTGATCCAGGTTATTTATTAGCAAAAGAATGTGTAGCAAATAATATCGTAATCGAATGTTTACCAGGTGCAACCGCTTTTGTTCCTGCATTAGTTGTTTCTGGATTACCAAATAATGAATTTACTTTTGTTGGATTTTTACCTGTGAAAAAAGGTCGAAAATCGAAATTAGATTCATTAGTAGAAGAAAAGAAAACGATGATTTTCTACGAATCTCCACATAAAATTGGACGCACATTAAAAGATTTAGCCGAAGCTTTTGGAGCTGAACGCAAAGCAAGTTTATCACGCGAAATCTCGAAAAAATTTGAAGAAACTTTACGCGGAACATTAACTGAATTAGCCGAAATAGCTGAAAAAAGAAATTTAAAAGGTGAAATGGTTTTGGTTATAGAAGGACATCATTAATCGTTGAAGCGAATATCTTTGATATTCAATTGCCAAGTTCCTTTTCCTTGCCAATAATTCATTCCGATTGTGTAAACCATATCAAACGATTGTCCTTTCTCTAATTTTGGTCCAAATTTCCCTAATTTGAAACCAATTGCAGGAAACGTAATACGTGTATCTCGCTGATGTACGTACAAACGCGCGTGTTCTTTACCAACTAATCGGAAATCCGTTGCTAATAAATCCTTCGAAATAAAAACAGGATTCATATTATCTGGTCCAAAAGGCGCCATTCGCATCACCGATTCCAAGAAAGAACGTGTCATATCCTTAAAAGAAATCTCTTTATCGATCAAAATTGATGGCGTAAAATGTTTTCCATTCGACATTTCTTTCACTGTTTGATCAAATCTAATCTTGAATTCTTCAAAGTTTTCTTCTTTCATTGCCAAACCAGCAGCAGCCATATGTCCACCAAACTGTGTTAACAAATCTTTGTTTTTTTCGATTGCCGAATGTATGTCAAACTCTTGAATAGAGCGAGCCGAACATACAATTTCGCCTTCATTATTCTTCGTGCAAACAATGGTTGGTTTATAATACAAATCGACCAAACGAGAAGCAACAATTCCGATTACTCCTTTATTCCAAGAAGCATCGTAAACAATGGTCGAATATTTTTCTTTGGTATTAATTTGATCCAGTTGAAAAAGTGCATCATGTGTCATATCAAGATCCAAGGTTTTGCGTTCATTATTTAATGAATTTATATCATTCAAATATTTACGGCAATCCTCTTCATCTGTACTCAACATAAAACGAACCGCTTCCGAACCGTGTTTTATACGACCTGCAGCATTAATTTTTGGCGCAATAGAAAAAACAACATTCGAAATATTGACATTATTTTTAATATTAGTCGGAATTAATTGCTGAAAAGCTAAACGAGGTTCTGAATTTAATCGTTTCAAACCAGCAAAAGCCAATACACGATTTTCTCCTGTAATCGGAACAATATCAGCCGCAATACTTACTGCAACTAAATCTAAAAGAGATAAAAGATTTTCTTTCGGAAGATTAAATTTCTCGGTATAAGCTTGTACCAATTTAAACCCAACGCCACAACCGCTCAAATCTTTGTAAGGATAGCGACAACCTTTTTGTTTCGGATCTAAAACAGCGTACGCTTTTGGCACAGAACGATCTGGTAAATGGTGATCACAAATAATATAATCTATGCCTTTTGATTGTGCATATTTTATTTCTTCGTGTGCTTTAATCCCACAGTCTAAAGCAATAACAAGTGAAATATTATTTTGTACAGCGAATTCTATACTTTGTTGAGAGATTCCATAACCTTCATTATTTCGGTCTGGAATATAAAAAAAGACTTTCGAGTAGATAGAAGTCAGAAATTCGTAAAACAAAGTTACAGCTGTCGTTCCATCTACATCGTAGTCTCCAAATATTAAGATATTTTCTTCATCATCAATTGCATTTTTGATACGTGAAACCGCATCAGACATTCCTTTCATCAAAAAAGGATCATGCAATTCGTCTAAGGATGGATTAAAATACGATTTGGCTTGAGCAAAATTCGTAATTCCACGTTGGACTAATAAAATAGCAAGCACCTCAGATATGTTAAGCGATTCTCTTAAATCCTTAACAACTTCAGTATTGGGCTGTTCTTTTATTTCCCATCTTTTTTCCATCTCTTTAATTTACATATTTTTTAATTAGAGAGAAGGGTAAAGCGAATATTATTTTGATTTATTTGCTTCTTTCACGTATTTATCTAACGCCATTGTCATTGAAGGCGTTTGTGGTGTTGGCACCTCAATGTCTACACGTAATCCCATCTCTTTTGCTTGATCTACTGTCGATTTTCCGAAAACGGCAATTCTTGTATTTTCTTGCACGAAATCTGGGAAATTTTCGAATAATGATTTGATTCCTGAAGGTGTAAAAAATACTAAAATATCGTATTTTACATCAGACAAATCAGATAAATCACTCGATACAGTTCTAAACAAAGTTGCTTTTTGCCAAGTTAATCCTAAACTATCTAGTAAAGTAGGAACATTTAGTTTTAAAACATCAGATGCTGGTAATAAAAAGTTTTCGTCTTTGTGCTTTTTAAATAAAGGCACCATATCCGCAAAAACTTTTTCTCCAATATAAATTTTACGTTTTCTGTAAACAATGTATTTCTGTAAATAGAATGCAATTGCTTCTGATTCGCAAAAATATTTCATAGAGTCAGGAACAGTAAAGCGCATTTCTTCTGCTAAACGGAAAAAATGATCAATAGCGTTTCTACTTGTAAAAATTACAGCAGTCACTTTGCTAAAGTCAATTTTTTGTTGTCTTACTTCTTTAGCGTCTATTCCGACAACTTGGATAAATGGTCTAAAATCAATTTTGATTTTATTTCTTTTTTCAATCTCGTAGTATGGCGAGTTTTCTGCCTGAGGCTTAGGTTGAGATACTAATATTGATTTAACTTTCATAGTAATTTTAGATTACTTTACCTACAATTAATAGTTTTGCTAATACCATTATAGGTAAAATTTCTAGGGTGCAAAGGTACAAAATATTATAATACCAAACTGATTTATTGTCACTTATTTGTTTTGCGTATATATGATAAATTTCGAATATTCTATTCAAAAACAACAAAATAAAGCCAATCACCATCAAGTAATCTTTGTTAATTTGTGTGTAAAAAAACAAAAAACAAATAATAAGTAAGAGTAAAACATTTTTTGCATTGACAAAACTCGAGCTTTTCATAAAATATGAAACAGAACTAGATTCGTAGAAAACACGATAAAAAATTACCTCAATCATCAACCTAAAAAGCATAATCAAACTGATTACACCAAAGGTAATTCCGACACGTGAAAGATAATAAAACTTAAAATTTGGAATATGATTATAATTGATATCAAAATAAGAAACCAACAACAAACTTATCAGCAAAACCGTCACACCATTAACAATAAAACTAAATAACGTCGTATTATCATCCGTAAAACTCATGTATTCGGTTTTATTATCTAGCGTTTTGAAATTTTTCGCAAACAAGTATTTTGCTGCACAAACCAATAACAAACACACCGTCAAAGCAATAAGAACAGTATCATTGCCAAGTGTATTTTTTCCTATCGAGATTAAATCGTTTGTTTTCATAATTTTTTCAAAAATACAAAAGACTAACAATCTTATAACTATCTTTATGCCCACAAAATAATATTTATGTCGGACAAATTAGTTATTATCCCGACCTATAACGAAAAAGAAAACATAGAAGCCATTATTCGTGCAGCTTTGGCTGTTGACGGAGCATTTGATGTGCTTATTGTTGACGACAGTTCTCCAGACGGAACGAATGATATTGTAAAACGTTTGATTCCTGAGTTTAATGGACGTTTGCATTTAGAAATTCGTACCACAAAAGATGGTTTAGGACGCGCTTATGTACATGGATTTAAGTGGGCTTTAGCAAATAAATACGAATATATTTTCGAAATGGATGCCGATTTTTCGCATAATCCAAATGATTTACCTCGCTTATACCAAGCTTTAGCAGATGGTGCCGATTTAGCTATTGGCTCACGCTATTCTAATGGTGTAAATGTTGTGAATTGGCCAATGAACAGAGTTTTATTGTCTTATTTTGCGTCGAAATATGTGAGCATCATCACGCGATTACCTGTTCATGATGCTACAGCAGGGTTTGTTGGTTATAGAGCAAACGTGTTGAAATCTTTGGATTTGGATAAAATACAATTCAAAGGTTATGGTTTTCAGATTGAAATGAAGTATAAAACGTGGATTAAGAAGTTTAAGCTAAAAGAAGTTCCGATTATTTTTACGGACAGAACTTTAGGCGAATCAAAAATTAGTTCTGATATTATTGGAGAAGCCGTTTTTGGTGTAATTTCGTTACGATTAAGAAAAATATTTGGCAAATTATGAAAAACTTGATCTTTTTATCACTGATTTTTTTGAGTATTTTTAGTTGCGCACCAAAAAATTACGACAAACCAAAAGATCTCATCGGTAAATCTGAAATGATTGATATTCTTACTGATTTATATATTAGTCAACAAGGATTGCAGATGTTTCCTATTCAAAATCAAGATCAAAGTATCGATTTAGCAAAAGATGCGGTAGATATTATGAAAAATTATGATATCACATTTCATCAATTTTCTGAGAGTTACAAATATTATATGATGCAACCTGAAAAATTCAAAGAAATGCTGAATGATGTGAAAATAAATCTTGAAGATAAATTATCTGACGAAGAAAAAGAGCGTCAAAAAAATCAAAAGAATAGCTTAAATAATACCATAAAAGCAGAAAAATAACAAAAACCCTCAAGTGAATCACTTGAGTTTTTTTTTGTTTACTATATTTTAGTATACATAATTTTTTTTTAAATAAAATCGAGGCTTTCCAAATGGAAAACCTCTAAAAATGTTATATTTCTCTATGAGGAGAAGATATATATAAAAAATGTTATCACGATGGATTCTGTTCACACAACGGATTCGAATTGATTTCAGCGACAGGAATTATCCATTGCCATTTTAAATCTGTTGGCTCTATTGTATAAACGTTGTTAATAACAGTTGCATTGTGATTTGCTCCTGTACGATCTAATTTTTGACCTAATCGTTTTAAATCGAAGAATCTAAATCCTTCTCCCCATAATTCGATTCGTCTATTCAGTAAAATCTGTTGATAATATGCATCCCCAGAAGTTGTAAATCCTGTGAAAGATGTATCCCTTGCTTTTTCTAAAGTTGTTAATACTGCTTTAGATTCTGTTTCTTTTCCTAATTTATATAACGCTTCTGCTTCTATCAAATACATTTCTGCCACACGCATAAACGGTACATCTCCTAAAGAACTTGATGTACTTTGTGCTAAAAATTTTTGAGATGTATATGCAAATAGTGAATAGTTAGACGGTAAATCTAAACTTGTATGCTTTCCTGTCGGATCCACAACTTGCGTACGAACATCTGTTGTTGGAAAAGCATTGTACAAATTGGTATTCATCACTTTTGGAGCAGTACGAATTTGAGATGAATTGTAATTTCGAGACATATAAGCATGGAAATTTCCGAAATAGTCGGATTGATCTTCTTGAATTGTTACGCCCCACATCCATTCTGGATTTGAATAATCATTAAACCCAGCTTTGTATTGCGTTTGTGACATTAACGAAAATTGTGATTTTACCTCGTTAGCATATTCAGCAGCTTTTGCATAATCTTGCTGAACCAAAGCAACTCTTGCCATAATACCTTTTACATTTTCGATCGAAAAATGTGAAGCATTAGACGCTTTTTTTCCTGTTAAATAAGTTTCTGCTTTGGCTAAATCATTCCAAATTTCAGTATAAACTTCTTGTACAGTTGCACGCGTTTTTGGATCAACATCTTTTGGATCATCTCTTAAAACAACTCCTAAATCAGAATTTGCGGCACCTGCTACATATCTTTTACCATACAACTGAACTAATTGAAAATATCCAAATGCACGGTAAGCATAGGCTTCTCCAATAGCTTGATCTTTTATATCCTGATCTCCCGATGCATCATCTCCGTATGTAATAATGTTATTAGCATTTTTGATCATTTCGTACCAAAATGTCCAAGGATAAGATGAAGTTGTAGAAGAATTGTTGCTTTGAGAAATCCATCTTAATTCACTTACAAACCAGCCATTTCCAGTAGAAGGAAATACAACATCTTCTCCCATTACATCTGTAATAATCAGTTGTGCTGTATAACCATTATTACCTTGAGATTCATTTTGTCTAACATACATATTTCTATGCATTCCATTTATTGCAGCCATTAAGTTATCTGCTGTAGAATAAATTGTTTGATCACTTACTGAGGATGTCGGAACAACATCTAAATAATCATCATTACATGATGATAACGAAAATGATGATAATCCAATAACTACTAGTAATAATTTTATCTTTTTCATTGTAAATTCATTTTTTTAGAAAGAAACATTTAGTCCTAAACTTACTGTTCGAGACGGAGTGTAACGATAAGTTGTTGTACCGTTGAATGACTGCGCTGGTTCTAAACCTTGTCTTGCGGTCCAAGAATATAAATTCTCACCAGAAACATAAACTCTCAAATTGCTTAAACCAATTCCTTCAATTGCTCGTTTATCGAAATTGTAACCTAATTGTACTGTTTTGATTGTTAAATAATCTGAACTAACCAACCATCTTGACGAAGCAGCAGAAGCATTTGTTGTATTCGCAGTACTCATAATTGGCACATTTGTAACATCTCCTGGACTTTTCCAAGCTGATAACATATCTGTACTAATTGCTTGTCCTTGTGGATAAGAACTCATTAATAACGCATAATTACTATCATATGTTTTTCCTCCTAATTGATAATTCAACATAATTGAAGCATCAAAATTTCCAACTCTGAAATTATTTGTAATACTACCATAAACATCTGGTAATGATGATCCTGAATAATCATACAATGCATTCGCATAATTAGTAGTTACTTTAGTTCCGTTAACTGTACGTGTATTAGAATCGTCTGCTTTTGTTGGATCTTGAACATACAAAGCTGCTCCATCCGAAGAGTCTACACCATACCATTGACGCAACCAGAAATCATACAAAGAATGACCTTCTGCAATACGTTTTGTTCCATTGATAATTGCATCATCTTTTCCATTAGCCATTTTCAACATTTCGTTTTCGTTATGAGCAGCAATCAGACCTAAATCCCATGAGAATTTATCATTTCTAACAATCCCAAAGTTTAATGAAAGCTCGATTCCTTGATTTCTCATTTTACCAATATTTTGATAAATAGAATTTCCTGGAACTCCAGCAGAATTTGGCACAGGAACAGCGAAAATCATATCTTTTACATCTTGTAAATAATATTCTAATGATCCTGAAATTCTATTTCTGAACAATGCAAAATCTAATCCTACATCAAACGAATTTTTAGATTCCCATGTTAAGTTAGAATTACCAACTTGACCAAGTAAGACTCCCGATTCTGTCCCATTGTTATATCCCAAAGAATATAAATCTAAATCGACCTCATAACCTGGTTCTTCGCCAATTCCGCCATCATTCCCAACTTGTCCATAAGAAGCACGTAATTTTAATTCATTAATAACTGATGAATCTTTTAAGAAATCTTCTTTGTGGATATTCCATCCACCACCTACAGACCAGAAAATACCTTGATTATTTTCATCCGAAAAACGAGATGACTTATCTAAACGAGCAGAAGCAGACAACAAATATTTGCTTGCATAATCATAGTTAACGCGTGCAAAATATCCTTCTTTTCTAATGATGTAATTGTACCCCGTTGCACTTGTTGTATTCAAGAAATTGACTAGTTCATAAATACCAGAAACAGTTTCTCCAGTTTTACGAATATTAGAATAATCAGTTTTTCTCTCAAAACTTTCGTGACCTAAGATTGCATCGAAGTTGTGTAAACCGAATGATTTTCTATAATTTAAGATTTGATTGAATGTTGTACCTGTATACTTATATTCCGTAATTTCTAAAGCAGCAGTACCAGACGCATCTCCAATTTCTTTATTACCATATTCTTTGTATTTGTAATTTCTTACATCATATGATAAGTTTGAAGTAAATGTTAAACCTTTTGCAAGTTTAATCTCTGCATTAAATCTTGAATTAATAGAATTAGAATCTTGATATTGATTATTCAACAAAGTTTCTTGCAACACATTTCGTCCAGAACTTGCACTAGAACCTCTACCACGAGATTCGTTTCCATCATAAACAGGATTTCCTTCTGTATCATAAACACGTTGTCCATTTGCATCATACAAATAAGGCGAATAAATTGGCCCCATTGCTCGTGTAAAATAAAATGGATTGATATAAGAAGAACCTCCACTAGAATCAGCTTGATTCGATTTAATTAAACTTCCTGATAAATTAGTTCCTAATTTTAACCAATCTGTAACTTGAGAATCTACATTTACACGTGCATTATAACGTTCGAAATCAGATTTTATCACATAACCAGATTCTTTATTATAACCAAAACCTGCAAAATATGTTGTCTTCTCATCACCACCCGAATAATCTATATCATACTTTTGAAAAGACCCTACACGAGAGATATAATCTTGCCAATCAAAATCATTGTATAAAGCATCAGATGAAGTTAAAACTCCATCTACAACAACTTGATTATCGGCAACTCCGTAAATATTATTTTTAAGATTATTTGTAATTAAATTCGTTGAAGCATAAGCATTCGCTTGTGCTAATGTTGCAGAAGAATTTGAAGCTAAATAGCCATTTCGCATAGATTCCCAAGTAGCAACATAATAATCTCCTGCTCCAACTCTCGAATATTCTGGTATAGCTCTCGTTACAACTCCTGTATTTGAAGATAATCTAAAAGATCCTTTACCTTTTTTACCTTTTTTTGTTGTCACCATAACAACTCCATTTGCAGCTGATGCTCCATATAAAGAAGTTGAAGCAGCATCTTTTAAAACGGTCAATGATTCGATATCATTTGGATTCAAATCTTGTAAACTTCCTGTGTAGATAACCCCGTCTACAACATACAATGGCGAACTAGATAAGTTATAAGAACCTACTCCTCGAACTTGCACTTCCAATCCAGAACCAGGCTGACCAGAACCAGTTGAAACTTGTACGCCAGCTACAGCACCATCTAAAGCTTTTGCCACATTAGATAAAGGTCTGTTTTCTATATCTTCAGCTTTTATAGTTCCCACAGAACCAACTACAGTTTCCTTTTTCTGTACACCAAAAGCGGTTACAACCGTTTCTGCAAGATCTACAGTAGTATTAGACTGTAATTTAATAACACCTAAATGATTGCTCGAAACAACATAATCTTTTCCATTAATGATTAAAATATCACCAATTTTAGCATCAATATCAAATTCTCCATTTTCATCTGTGTAAGCTACTTTGTCTGAACCTTTGATTCTAATTTGCACATCTGCTTCTGGAAAACCATTGCCATCATTTATAATTCCTTTCGTTTGCCCATACGAAAATGCAGCAAAACCAAGAAAAGCGAATAAGCTTAATGAAGTTAATTTTTTTCTCATGTTTAATATAAATTGATGCTACAATGATATTTGACATCTTTAACTTCGAGATTATTTTAACTTTCATTCAATTTTAATTAGAATTTACTTAACATAAATAATGAATGATTTTGTTTATTATTTAATGGAATAATTAAGTAAAATTTTAAACATGACGTTTTAACTATTTTTAACATAATAATTGTACTAAAACGCACAACCTGATTTTCAGAAGATGAAAAAAATTGTAAAAAATAAATTTTTATGCTTCTTACAAAATGACTTAATATAAAAATCAAACAGACTTCAAAACAACTAAAATCATCCTTATATATAATATTGTTGTTTTCACAATATTGCATAAGATAATAACTATCAAAAGCAGTTAATAGTTGATAGATTTAAAAGCTTTTCGATACCTATTGTGAGGTTTTTTTGTGGAAAAATAAATGGACGAAAATAAAAAAAGCACTAATCAAATTGATTAGTGCTTTTTGAGGTTCCTAGCGGATTCGAACCGCTGTGGACGGTTTTGCAGACCGCTACCTAGCCTCTCGGTCAAGGAACCATTCCCGTTGTTTTGGATTGCAAATATAGCAATAATTTCAGAAAAAAAAAGTTTAATACGATTTTTCTAAAATAACACTCACTTTTTCTACATGCCCACCAATAGGAGGATTCAGCTTAGATAATTTTACTTTTGCATATGTGACATTCGTAAGTTCTTGACCTATACGATCTAACACTCTTTTGCAAACATGTTCCAAAAGTTTTGAACGAATACCTACTTCTTCCTTCACAATTTTATTTAACGAAACATAATCCAAAGCATCAACCAATTCATCCGATTCTGTTGCTTTCGTAAAGTCTGCATGCGCTTCCAAATCAACCAAATAATCAGAACCAATACGTGCTTCTTCGTCTAAACATCCGTGATTCGAATATATTTTTATATTTTCTAAAATTATTACACCCATAGTCCAAAGATAAAAAAAGACTTGCGTATTTCTACACAAGTCTTGTATTGTTTAATTTTTTTAAACCTTATTATTTAGCAGATGCAAATCTTTCAGCAACTTTATCCCAGTTAATTACAGAGAAGAAAGCCTCGATATAATCAGGACGACGGTTTTGGTAATTTAAGTAATAAGCATGTTCCCAGACATCTAATCCTAAAACTGGAAATCCCTGAACATCAGCAACTGGCATCAAAGTAGAATCTTGATTTGGAGTTGATGTTACAACTAATTTTCCATCTTTTACGATTAACCAAGCCCATCCAGAACCAAAGCGTGTTGCAGCAGCTTTAGAAAACTCATCTTTGAAAGCTTCAAAAGATCCAAAAGCAGCGTTAATTGCATCAGCAACTTCTGCAGTTGGTTGATTAGCACCACCTGGAGTTAAAATTTCCCAGAATAAATTGTGATTATAAAAACCTCCACCATTGTTACGAACAGCTGGTTTGTCAGTTCCTTTTGCTAAAATTTCTTCGATTGTAGCGTTTGCTAAATCAGTTCCTTCAATAGCAGCATTCAAATTATTTGTGTACGCAGCATGGTGTTTATCATGGTGAATTTCCATTGTTTTTGCGTCAATATGAGGTTCTAATGCATCAAATGCATAAGGTAATTTTGCTAATTCAAAAGCCATAATATTTATTTTTTAGATTTAATTTTCTTGTATAAAGATACATAATAACTCAACAAATATGATTCCGAAATGATAGAATTTTAACATTATTTAATAGTAAAAGCTTATTTTAGTAAAAGATTCTAAATTTTTGAAATGAAAATACTTTGGAAAATAATAAAATGGTTCATCATAATCATTTGTGTATTAATCCTAATTCTTTATGCAACAGGGAATGACTACATTTTTCGTGGCGTAAAATTAACCTATATGAAAGGTGAAAGCACTGCGAATATCAACGATCACAAAGATTTTGATAACAATGTAATTTTGGCAGATGCACCGCGAGTTTGGCATCAACATTTAGATTATAATCAATTTTCGCTGTCAGCTAATTTCGAAAAGGAGATGAACGATTTCGGAACTGCTGGATTGGTTATTATAAAAGATAATCAAATTTTGAGCGAATATTATTTTAATGGATATGCGCAAAATGATATTACCAATTCTTTTTCGATGGCGAAAACATTCACAACAATGATGTTGGGAAAAGCGATTGAACAAGGTTATATCAAAGGTTTAGATCAAAAAATAACAGATTTCATTCCTGAATTTAAAGATGATAAATTTGGAGCTGAATGTACCGTTGGCGATTTATCTGCGATGACATCTGGTTATGATTGGGACGAAGATTATTATTTCCCACTCAATCCTACTGCTAAAGCGTATTATGGTGATGATATCGTTAAACAAATGTTAGATCGAAAATTTGTTTCTCAACCTGGCGGACATTTCAAATATCAATCGAGTGACACGCAATTATTAGGAATTGTGATTGAACGCGCAGTGAAAAATAAATCGTTATCGCAATATTTTCAAGAAGAATTTTGGCAACCAATGGGTATGGAATTAGATGCGCAATGGTCGAAAGATAATCCGAAAGGAATGGAGAAAACCTATTGTTGCTTCAATGCGACAGCGCGAGATTTTGCCAAACTTGGGCAATTATTATTGAATGATGGAAATTGGTACGGAAAACAAATTTTGGATTCAGCATTTGTTCAGAAAATGGTTTTACCAAACAAAAAAGCGTTTGGACCAAATGAACCACAAATTTATGGTTATTCAGTTTGGATGGATTACAATTACAAAACGCCTTTTTATGCAATGTTAGGACATTTGGGACAACGTATCATTGTAATTCCTTCAGAAAAATTAGTTGTTGTTCGAACTGGAAAAACGCATAATGATCAGCCAAATAATCGTCCAATTGCAGATGGCGATGTTTATCGATTGGTAGACGAAGCGATGCGAATTAATCAAAAAGTGAAAGAAAATGATCCAACGAATTCAATACAGTAAAATATTATTTTTAGACATCGAAACGGTTCCACAAACCGATGATTGGAATCTTTTGTCTGAAAGAACACAAGCTCTTTGGGAAAAGAAAACAGCTTATCAACGCAATAATAACGAGATTTCTCCTGAAGAATTCTACCACGAACGCGCTGGAATTATGGCTGAATTTGGGAAAATAGTTTGTATTTCGGTCGGAATTGTGGTCAAAGATTCTTTTATTCACATCAAAAGTTTTTATGAACATGATGAGAAAAAATTGTTAGAAGATTTCAATTCAATGTTGATTGAAAACTTTTTCAAGCCTGATCATATTTTATGTGCGCACAACGGAAAAGAATTTGATTTTCCGTACATCGCTCGCCGAATGATGATTAATCAAATTGAAATTCCAGCTATTTTGCAATTATTTGGTAAAAAACCATGGGAAGTTCAGCATTTGGATACAATGGAATTATGGAAATTTGGTGATTACAAGAACTTTACATCCTTAGATTTATTGGCAAATGTTTTCGAAATTCCAACTCCAAAAGATGATATCGATGGTTCACAAGTTGCGCGTGTATATTACGATGAAAACAATGTTGAACGCATCAAAGATTATTGTGAAAAAGATGTTGTAACCTTGATTAATGTTTTCAGGAAAATGCGCTACGATCAACCTTTACAACGAAAAGAAGATATATAAAAACAAAAAAATCCGCTCAATGAGCGGATTTTTTTGTTTTTATATTTAATGATTAATTTTCATCATCTTCTGCTGAATCTGGTTCATCGCGGAAGTTTTCAATCAATTCATCTTTCACTTTCAATTGTACTTGCTCAACAGAATTTCGGTACATTTTGATAATTGTTCCTGTATATTCTTCCAAATCAATCAAATCTCCTTCCGTTAATTCCTTATCAGGATAACATTCAGAAATCAATCCAGCCAGCGTATCATAATGTTCGCTTTCTTCGAATCTAAACGGTACTAAACGATTAATATCGCTTATCGCATTGTGTGCATTTATATTATAAACACCTTCAGAAACACGAGAAACAATTGGATCTTCGTTATCATATTCGTCTTGAATTTCTCCAACCAATTCCTCCAAAATATCTTCCATCGAAACAATCCCTGCAACTTCACCAACTTCATTTGTTACAATTGCAATTTGCATATGTTTTTTCTGAAATTGTTTCATTACATTTTTAATCAACGCATTTTCTGAAATAAAAATTGGCTCACGTAACAATCCTTCAATTTCAGTTTGATTTGGATTTTCTAACAATTGCTTGATTAAATCTTTTGCGTAAATGACACCTTTTATATTATCAAATTCTTCTTCGTAAACAGGATAACGCGAATAACCTTCATTAATCGCATAATCTAATGCATCTTTTACAGAAGTATTAATATTAATTGCTGAAACATTTTTACGCAACGTTTGAATATTCATCACACGACGATCATCAAACTCAAACACATTTTGAATTAAATTACGCTCAGATTCTTCAATTGCTCCACCTTCAGAACTTTCTGTAATAATCATTTTCAACTCTTCTTCTGTGTGAATTTCTCCACCATGAATAGGATGAATTCCAACCGCACGCAAAATAACAGTTGCCAAACCATTCATTAATACAATAAGTGGTTTGAAAACAAAATAAAATGCACGAAGTGGCCAAGCTACTGTAAATGTAGTTTTTGTTGGATACTGAATTGCGATAGATTTTGGTGCTAATTCACCAAAAACAATGTGCAAAATAGTAATGATAACGAAAGCTGCTGGGAACGCAACATTATGCGCAATCGCTGTCCAAGAAGGAGAAGTTAAACCAACTACTTCAAAAAGTTTTACGATTACAGGAGTTAAAGAGCTTTCTCCAACCCAACCAAGACCAAGCGAAGCTAATGTAATACCTAACTGTGTTGCGGCAAGATAAGAATCTAAATGATTAACGATTCGTTTTGCAGCATTTGAAGTTCTTTCGTTAATATCTTGATTAACTTCAATTTGTGACGAACGTACTTTTACAATTGCAAACTCGGCTGCAACGAAAAAACCATTTAATAAAACAAGGAAAATTGTAAGCAAAAGTTTTGCTACAGAAATTTCATCGGCGACATTGTGATTAGCGACTAAAAACAATGTCGAAATCTGGGAGTATGTATCCATTCTTCGAATTTAAAAAACTGACTTGTTATAAGTTTTTATAAGTCAGTAAATCAATACATCTAAATTAATAAAAAAAATTAAAAATCACAACGTTTTGATTCGTAGCAAAATTACAAAATTTATAAATACAAAATCTTAGAAATTATTGATTCGAGAAAATGATTAAAAAAATCACTAAATTTCCACTTCATTTACCAAGCAACAATTTGCCATGCAAAAGCAAGATTTACATTATATTATCGAAGTCAAAAATTTATCGATTTCTTTTGGAGATAAACAAGTTCTGAATAACATCAATTTCAAAGTAGAACAAGGCGATACATTAGGAATTGTTGGAGAATCTGGCTCTGGAAAGTCGTTAACTTCATTAGCTATTATGGGTTTATTGTCTCCTAATGCGACAATTCATCCCGAAAGTGAAATTCTTTTTCGTCAAGATGATAAAATGATAGATTTACTTAAGCTTTCGCCTAAAGAACTGGAAGAAATAAGAGGAAATGAAATTGGAATGATTTTTCAAGAACCGATGACTTCTCTAAATCCAAGTTTGCGTTGCGGAGAACAAGTGGAGGAAGCGATTCGTTTGCATCAAAATTTATCGAAAGAAGAAGCTAAAAAGAAAGTTCTTCATCTTTTTGAACAAGTTAAATTACCAAATCCCGAACGTATTTATAAAGCTTATCCACACGAATTATCTGGTGGACAAAAGCAACGTGTAATGATAGCAATGGCGATTTCTTGTGAACCCAAATTATTGATTGCCGATGAACCAACAACTGCTTTGGACGTTACAGTACAAAAAGCGACATTAGATTTGTTGAAAGAATTACAAGAAAAAAATAACATGAGCATGTTGTTTATTTCTCACGATTTGGGCGTGATTGCGAATGTTTGTGAAGAAGTTTTGGTGATGTTTCGTGGTGATGTTGTGGAACAAGGAAATGTAGAAACAATTTTTAATCATCCGAAAGAAAATTATACAAAAGGATTAATTGCTTGTCGACCTCGATTGGATGAACGCGCAAAACGTTTACCTACGGTGAAAGATTTCTTAGAAAATCCAAATTTCGAAACTGAAATCTATACAGAAGAAGAACGCGAAGCTTTTCACGAAAAAATTTATGCAAATCCTCCAATTTTAGAGGTTAAGAATTTGAAGAAATACTTCTATCCTTCGACTTTATTTGGAAATGCAACCATCCCGAATGTAAAAGCTGTCGATGATATTTCGTTCAAAGTTTATCCAGGTGAAACAATGGGCTTGGTTGGCGAATCGGGTTCTGGAAAAACAACATTGAGTAGAACTGTTTTGTTATTAGAAAAACCAACTGCTGGCGAAATTTATTATAATGGTATAGATATTACGAAACTGAAAAAAGAGGAGATTCGTAAATTAAGAAGAGAGATTCAGATTATTTTCCAAGATCCATATTCAAGTTTGAATCCCCGACAAACCGTTGCGCAAATTATTACGGAGCCAATGCAAGTGCATAAAATTGGTCAGAATAAATCGGAACGATTACAAACGGCTTCATCTCTTTTGCAAAAAGTAGGTTTATCAGATCAAGATTTGAACAAATATCCGCACGAATTTTCTGGTGGGCAACGTCAACGAATTGGGATTGCTCGTGCTTTGGCTTTAAATCCTAAATTTATCATTTGTGATGAATCTGTTTCTGCGTTGGATGTTTCTGTTCAGGCACAAGTTTTGAATTTATTAAATGATTTGAAAACAGAATTTGGATTTACCTATATATTTATCTCGCACGATTTGGCGGTTGTAAAATATATGAGCGATCAATTATTGGTGATGCAACACGGAGAAATGAAAGAATTGAACGATGCAGACAAGGTTTATGCGCATCCGACAACAAACTATACCAAAGAATTGATAGAAGCTATTCCAAAGCTATAAAAGGATCTTTTATAAAAGCAAAAAGCGTTTGAAGTTTATTTCCTCAAACGCTTTTTTATTGATCGCAATAAATCAATATAAACTAAACTATTTCAAAATAAAAAAAGCATCCAAATCTGAATGCTTTTTAGTAGTCCCTAGGGGAATCGAACCCCTCTTTCTAGAATGAAAATCTAGTGTCCTAACCGATAGACGAAGGGACCTCCTTTCGTATTATTGTGGTGCAAAAATAAACGTTTATTTTTTATTACCAAACAATTTTCGAAAAATTTATACTATTTTTTTTAATCAAGTCAAATTGTAGTCCCTAGGGGAATCGAACCCCTCTTTCTAGAATGAAAATCTAGTGTCCTAACCGATAGACGAAGGGACCACTTAATATGAATTAATTAATTCGAATATTATTTATTTTGAATGAACGTCATTTTGTGTTGGGAGTTGTAGAAAAGTCGATGTATAATTCTAATAATTTGAACCAAGTTGAATTATACAGCGACATTTTCATTCCCGATTAATCATCTAAACATTATGATTAACCTTTACAAACAAAACACAAAAAACAATTTCCTTTACACAGTATTCTACTGGTTGTTTAAAAAATCAACAACTATGAACAAGGAAAAAAAAGATTGCAATAATGCAATCCATCTATTAATTTGTAGTCCCTAGGGGAATCGAACCCCTCTTTCTAGAATGAAAATCTAGTGTCCTAACCGATAGACGAAGGGACCACTTTTATTTTATTAAGCTAATCCCGCAATATGTTTCGCTAACTTTGATTTTAAGTTTGAAGCTTTATTCTTGTGAATAATGTTTCTTTTTGCTAACTTATCAATCATTGAAGAAACTTTCGGAAAAACTGTTTCTGCTTCATTTTTATCAGACTCAGATCTTAAAGCTTTAATAGCTGTACGAGCTGATTTGTGATAATATTTATTACGATCGCGTCTTACCGCTGACTGTCTAATTCTTTTTAATGCTGACTTATGATTTGCCATAACTTAAATCTCTTTCTATTTTAGTTCGGCAAAGATATAAACAAATATTTTATCTCGCCAAATTAATTTAATAATTTTCTAAAACACTTTTATGTAGCCCATAGGAGAATCGAACTCCTGTTTCCAGGATGAAAACCTGATGTCCTAACCACTAGACGAATGGGCCGCATGACGGCTTAACCACTTGTTGTGAAAAGCGAGTGCAAATGTAGAACAATTTTTTGGACTTCCAAATATATTTAAAAGTTTTTTTGAATATGTTTTTGTTAAAAAATGTTAAGGAAGTTAATATTTTGTCAAAACAACTCTTATATATAATGAGTTATAATTTTAACAATTACTTTAGCGGTGCTATTAAAATTTATACAAACGAATACTCAATATATGAAAGCATCGATATTAGGTGTAGCTGCAGTGGTTTGCACGATGTTTATTACATCATGTTCATCTTTAACCCCAGTTAGTGAAGCTACAGAATATTCTTCGAGAAGTTTCGTACCGAAACCAAGAGCTATTGAAGCTCAAGCTAAAATAATCAATAAACATGCCAATTTAGATGTTACACCAATAGAAATTAACGATGAAGCGAAATCTATGGTTGTGTTAAACAGCGTTTTAGAAGAAACGAATGAATTGTTTGCAGGGTTTTTATTAAAAGAAGCAGAAACGTATATTGGTACACCTTACCGATACGGAGGCACAACAAGAAGTGGTATTGATTGTTCTGCCTTTGTTAGAAACGTTTTCGAAACTTTCAATAAAAATTTACCTCGTGTATCTGCAGATCAGGCAAGAGAAGGTTTTACAGTTAGTACAGACGAAGCAAAGGAAGGAGATTTAGTTTTCTTTGCAACAAGAGGTCGTGGTAGAGTTTCGCATGTAGGAATTGTTCATGGAAGAAATAAAGATGGAGTTTTAGAATTTATTCATTCATCTACTTCTCAAGGTGTTATGGTATCTTCTTTAAATGATAGATATTGGGGACCAAAATTCTTATACGTAAAAAGAATATTATAACATTATCATAAAAAAAGCATCAAGTAATTTTGATGCTTTTTTTTTGTCTTATTTTTTTATTTTCGATGTTCTCTCAAAATCATCACAAGCAATACAATTAATGGAACAATCATTCCTAAAATATAATATGTATTGATTTGTAAAATTGTTGGATAAAATAATATTGCAGATAATAATCCCACAATTGCTCCACCTAAATGCGCTGAATGCCCGATGTTCCCTAAATTAGTTTTCATTCCATAAACTGAATATCCTAAATATAAAATTCCGAAAATCCAGGCTGGAATTGGTAAAGCAAAAAATAATCTTAATTCCATTTCAGGAAAAGCTGCAATTGCAGCGAATAAAATCCCTGTGACTCCTCCAGAAGCTCCTACTGCCGAATAAAAAGTTTCTTTCTTGTGAATCAACAAAGACAAAAGATTTCCGCCAATAACCGCTGCAAAAAAAACTAAAAGAAACATTCCGTAACCTACATTTAGTTTAGCATTCGAAAAGTCTCCTAATAAAAATCCTTCTGGACTTGCAAAAAAACCGATAACAGGATTCGCAAAAAAGTAAAGAGTTAACATATTGAATAACAAATGAGTAAAATCAACATGTAAAAATCCTGAACTTAAAATTCTATAGTATTCCTTATTATATAATATCGACCCTACTTGGAATTTATATTTTTCAAAAAAAGCTAAATCGTTAAAACCTTTCCAACTTACCAAAACATTCAATCCAATAACGACTAATGCCACAATAGAGATGTCTCCCATTATTCTTCTATATTTTCTTCTTCATTATTATCCTCCTCAATCGCATCAAATAGCGTCGGCTGCGGCTCTTCTTCTGACTCCTCCTCTTCTTCTGGTTCTTCGAATGGAAGCGGTTCTAACACATTAATCTGTTTTAATTTATATGTCGTCAATTGATTTCCTTGCGCTTTAATTCCTTTAACTGTAATAAATTCTTCTAAATTTATCACTTCTGGTTCTTTTTCTAAACCTTTTACTTTCGGGAAAATCAACTCAATAACTGGTAAATAATCTGTCGAAACAACTTTTATTGATGATTTACCATCTTCTAACGTATAAAAAGTTTGTGGAGAAAATGTATCTTCTAAAAGGAAACGTTTCACAAAATAACGATCTTTTTCTGCATCATAATACACGCAAGAAATCGGTTTTGAAGGTTTCCATTTCTCGATAATTTCTAAATCTTCGTCAAAACGATTACTCAAATCAAACGAAACCAATTTTGCTTCACCTTTTTTATTAATCGTTAAAATTTTATCATCACCCTTAAAAGAACCTAATAAAATCCCCAATCCATCTGCATTTAGGCGTTTTGTATCCGTATCAAACCAAATTTGACGAGGTGCTAAAGTCGAAACTCCTTCCTCTTTCAATTCTACTTTTTTGATTGGATATTTTGTTACTAAATTTCCTTTTGATGCACGACCTTTAATCGCTAAATCAGCAAAATTAATATCAAATTTTAATTTTTTGATTCGTTGATGAGTTTTTAAAATAATTGATACAACTTCGGCTTCTCCATTTGGATTTGCTGAAAAATACAACACTTCCGAACCTTTATTACCAGCCGTTAAATCATATTCTTTATCGCGAGTAATTCCCGTTACAGCAAAACGTTTTTGATAAGCCGGACCATTTTTACCATCGCGATAAATCAAGTTATAAATGGTACGTTTATCATTTTTATGCCAAATTCCAACATGAATAATTCCTTTTCCAACAAAAGTTTTTGCATCAACTTTTGTCACAATCATCGAACCATCATGTTTGAAAACCACAATATCATCAATATCAGAACACTCGAATAAATACTCGTCTTTTTTCAATGAAGTTCCGATAAAACCTTCGTTTCTATCCACATAAAAACGTGTATTTGCAACGGCAACTTTTGTCGCATCAATCGTATCAAATGTTCTAATTTCTGTTTTACGTTCTTTTCCTTTTCCGTATTTTGTCTTTAGGTTTTTGAAATAATCGATCGCATAATCAATCAAATTTGCTAAATGATGTTTTACATTCTCGATTTTATCTTCTAATGATTCAATAAATTGTTGTGCTTTATCTAAATCAAATTTTGAAATACGTTTGATTCGAATTTCTGTTAAACGCGTAATATCTTCTTCCGTAACTGGACGAATTAAATGCGCAATATGTGGCTTCAGCCCTTTATCAATCGCAGAAATTACACCTTCCCATGTTTCTTCTTCTTCGATATCGTGATAAATTCTATTCTCGATAAAAATTCGTTCCAACGAAGAAAAATGCCATTGTTCTTGCAGTTCATCTAACTCAATTTCTAACTCTTTTTTCAACAATTCAACTGTATTGTTTGTATTGTGAATTAAAATTTCAGAAACTGTTAAAAATTCTGGTGTTTGTTCATTAATCACACACGCATTTGGCGAAATAGAAATCTCGCAATCCGTGAATGCATACAATGCATCAATTGTTTTGTCTGGACTACTTCCTGGAACAAGATGAATTAAAATCTCAACTTCAGCCGCTGTATTATCTTCAATCTTTTTGATCTTGATTTTACCTTTATCATTGGCTTTTAAAACTGAATCAATCAAAGATCCTGTCGTTGTGCCGTAAGGAATTTCCGTAATTTTTAACGTTGTTTTATCTTCTTGCAAAATCTTTGCACGAATACGCACTTTACCACCACGCAATCCATCATTATAATCGGAAACATCAACCAATCCAGAAGTTAAAAAATCTGGGAAAATTTGAAATTTCTTTCCTTTCAGATGTAAAATTGACGCATCAATTAACTCATTGAAATTGTGTGGCAAAATCTTTGTTGACAAACCAACTGCAATTCCTTCTACTCCTTGTGCCAAAAGCAAAGGAAATTTGATTGGAAGATCAATTGGTTCTTTATTTCGACCATCATAAGATGGTTGCCATTTTGTAGTTTTTGGATTATAGACAACTTCTAACGCAAATTTAGTTAATCGAGCTTCGATATAACGCGACGCAGCTGCTCGGTCACCAGTGTAAATATTTCCCCAGTTTCCTTGCATATCGATCAACAATTCTTTTTGACCAATTTGAACCATTGCATCAGAAATCGCCATATCACCATGCGGGTGATATTTCATCGTATTTCCTACAATGTTCGCAACTTTGTTATATCGTCCGTCTTCCAACTCGCGCATTGAATGTAAAATTCTACGCTGAACTGGTTTCAACCCATCATAAATAGATGGAATTGCTCGTTCTAAAATTACATAAGAGGCATAGTCAAGAAACCATTCTTGGTACATACCAGAAACCTTCTTGATGCTCTCTTGATTGTCTTGCATCATGTTAAATAGCTACTTCTACATTGTTTTTGACCATACAATTAGACTCCACAATTTTGTCTAATTCAGTCAAAATAATATTAATATTTCGGTTAGAAATGAATGCTAAACGAAATTTGACTTTTGTTAAATTGGTAGGATTCTTTTTACTGTTAATATAAAAGACAACGTTTTTTGAAAGAATTCCTTTCTGAAAATCGTATTTGATCAATTTATACTTCGGTAAATCGATTTTGTTCGTTTTTGAATCTAAGAAGGATAAAAATCCAACATTCTTCGTTTCAAAAGTTATGGTTTCACCTTTTGTGTCTATCGCAAAAAATTGATTTCCACTTTTATAGCTTACATAAATAAACAACGCTATAAAAATTGCAACAACATAAGGTGGTATTATGTGATACTTGTAAGGTAAAATACCAGCATACATAATAAGGTTTAGAATGATTAAAATAACGATGGTGAAATTTAGCATTTTAAAGAGCTGTATCACATTTTTATTATTCTTCTTCATATTTATAAAATAGGTGTTTAGGTTAGATAGAAAGTAAGTTTTTTATATAATATTCTAATTTTTAATAGCTTCTACAGCCAAATTGTTAATAATAAATTCTTGTCTTGTTGGTGTATTTTTTCCCATGTAAAATTCTAAAAGACTTTCGATGGTTTGATCTTTTCCAATCATTACTGGTTCTAAACGAATATCTTTTCCGATAAAATGTTTGAACTCATCTGGCGAAATTTCACCTAATCCTTTGAATCGTGTAATCTCTGGATTTTTAACTTCTTCCAACGCTTTTATACGTTCTGGTTCAGAATAACAATAACGTGTTTCCTTCTTGTTTCTCACACGAAAAAGTGGTGTTTGCAAAATATACAAATGTCCCTCTTTGATCAATTCTGGGAAAAATTGTAAGAAAAATGTAATAATCAACAAACGAATGTGCATTCCATCGACGTCAGCATCAGTTGCAATTACAACATTATTGTAACGTAAATCTTCTAATCCTTCTTCGATGTTTAATGCCGCTTGTAAAAGATTAAATTCTTCGTTTTCATAAACAATTTTCTTTGTCAAACCGTATGAATTCAACGGTTTTCCTCTCAAACTAAAAACCGCTTGCGTTTCTACACTTCTACTTTTGGTAATCGATCCACTTGCCGAATCTCCCTCGGTAATAAAAATAGTTGTATCTAAACGTAATTCAGCTTTCGGATCATTATAATGTTGACGACAATCGCGCAATTTCTTGTTATGTAAACTAACTTTTTTGGCGCGATCACGCGCTAATTTTCGAATTCCAGAAAGCTCTTTTCGTTCCGTTTCTGATTGTTTAATCTTGCGTTCTAATGCTTGCGCAACTTCTGTATTTTTATGTAAAAAGTTGTCAAGATTCGTTTTGATAAAATCATTTACAAACGTGCGAACCGTTGTCATTCCTGGTCCAATTTCATTCGAACCAAGTTTAGTTTTTGTTTGCGATTCAAAAACTGGCTCAATTACTTTGATCGAAATTGCTCCAATAATTGATTTTCTAATATCCGCAGGATCATAATTTTTATTATAAAATTCGCGAACAGTTTTCACAACAGCCTCTTTAAAAGCTGTTAAATGTGTTCCTCCTTGCGTTGTATTTTGACCATTCACAAAAGAATAATACGTTTCCGAATATGATTTCGAGCTGTGCGTCATCGCAATTTCGATATCTTCTCCTTTCAAATGGATGATATCATAAATTGTTTCTTCCTCGATATTATCATTCAATAAATCTTTCAATCCGTCTTTCGAAAAGAATTCTTCTCCATTGAAAATAATTTTCAATCCTGGATTTAAGTAAACATAGTTTTTCAACATTTTGTCTACATATTCTTTTCTGAATTTAAAATTCAAGAAAATCGATTTATCTGGGATAAATGTAATTTTAGTTCCTTTTCGTAAAGATGTTTCTTTTTCATCTTCTTGATTTGCTAAAATCCCTTGCTCAAACTCTGCAATACGTGTTTTTCCATCTCGAATAGATTGCACTCGAAACGATGTTGACAACGCATTTACAGCTTTTGTACCAACACCATTTAAACCAACCGATTTTTTGAAAGCTTGTGAATCATATTTACCACCTGTATTCATCTTAGAAACGGCGTCAACCATTTTTCCAAGCGGAATTCCACGTCCATAATCACGAACCGTTACCTCATCTTCGCGCAGATTAATTTCGATTGTTTTTCCTGCACCCATCACAAATTCATCGATACAGTTATCTACAATCTCCTTCAACAAAATATAAATTCCATCATCTTGAGACGAACCATCTCCCAGCTTCCCAATATACATCCCAGGTCGCATGCGAATATGTTCGCGCCAATCAAGGGTTTTGATATTGTCTTCCGTATAATTTACTTGTTGATCTAATTCTGACATTTGAGTTGTTGAGTGTTAAACGAGTTTTACAAAAATAAGAAAAAATTTCCTAAAAATATTAAGGTTCATTGTTTTGATTTTGAGCAAAAACGACCTAATTTACCAATATGATAAAATCTAAACTACCCAATGTTTCGACAACCATTTTTTCGGTAATGAGTCAATTGGCAAATGAACATCAAGCGATTAATTTAGCGCAAGGTTTTCCTGACTTTAATGCAGATTCTGAATTAATTAGTCGTTTAAATTATTATTCAACACAAAATTACAATCAGTACGCGCCAATGACTGGCGTCGAAAAATTGCGTGTATTACTTTCAGAAAAATATTCTAATCTTTATCAATCTGATTACGATTTTCAGAATGAAATTAACATTACGAGTGGTGCAAGTCAAGCGATTTTTAATGTTGTTTCTACATTAATTCATCCAAATGATGAAGTAATTATTTTTGAACCTGCTTACGATTTATATCAACCAACGGTTGAATTATTTGGAGGAAAAATTGTTCCAATTCAGCTAAAATATCCTGAATATTCTATCGATTTTGAAGAATTGAAGAAAAAAATTAATGATAAAACGAAATTGATTATCGTTAATAATCCGAATAATCCAACTGGAAAAATTTTATCCGAAAATGATTTAAAACAATTTGAACAAATCCTAAAAGATTCAAATTGTTATTTGCTTGCAGATGAAGTTTATGAGCACATTACATTTGATGGAAAATCGCATCAAAGTTTTGCAAAATTAAAATCAGTAAAAGACAAGATTTTCATCGTAGGTTCTTTCGGAAAATTATTTCACATAACTGGTTGGAAAATCGGTTATATTTTAGCCGAAAAAGAATTGATGAAAGAGTTTAGAAAATGTCACCAATTCAATACTTTTTCTACGCATACACCATCACAATATGCAATTGCAGATTATTTAGAAAAACCTGATCATTACTTGCATTTGAATGATTTTTTTCAACAAAAAAGAGATTTATTTGTTAAAGGTTTAGCTTCAACAAATTTTGAAGTTTTGCCTTGCGAAGGAACTTATTTTGTAAGTGCAAATTATGCTAAAATAAGTGATTTATCTGATGATGAGTTTGCAAAACAGTTAACCATCAAAAATAAAGTTGCGACAATACCAATTTCAGCATTTTACCATGATAAAACAGATAACAAAGTAATCCGATTTTGTTTTGCTAAAAAGGATGAAACACTTTTAATGGCTTTAGAAAATTTGAAAAGTTTGTAGAAAAATAAAAGCTCAATCTTTCGATTGAGCTTTTTATATAGATATAATTTAAATCTTAAACATTAAACAAGAAATGCATAATATCACCATCTTGTACGATGTACGCTTTTCCTTCTACGTTTAATTTTCCTGCTTCACGACATTTAGATTCTGATCCGTATGTAATAAAATCCTCAAATTTGATTACCTCTGCACGAATAAATCCTTTCTCGAAATCGGTATGAATAACTCCAGCCGCTTGTGGTCCTGTAGAACCTTTTTTGATTGTCCAAGCACGAACTTCTTTTACACCTGCTGTGAAATATGTCTCTAAATCTAACAATGTATAAGCAGAACGAATCAAACGATTAACTCCTGGCTCTTCTAATCCTAATTCTTCCAAGAAAATTTGACGCTCATCAAACGTTTCTAACTCGTTGATATCAGCTTCTATTTGTGCCGCTAAAATTAACACTTCTGCGTGTTCATCTTTTACAGCTTCTTTCACTTTTTCTACCCATTCGTTTCCGTCTTTTGCAGCAGACTCGTCTACATTACATAAGTACAAAACTGGTTTAGAAGTAATCAATTGTAACGAATCTACAATTTCTTGCTCTTTTTCGTCCAAATCCATTTCACGAACATTTTTCAACTCTTCTAAATGAGCGATTACAGCTGTTAAAACTTCTACAACTTTTTGTTCGTCTTTATTTCCTGCTTTTGCTGCTTTTTTAGATTTATCGATACGTTTTGTAACTGTATCCAAATCTTTCAATTGCAACTCAATATCAATTGTTTCTTTATCACGCAATGGATTAATAGAACCATCAACATGTGTAATATTTTCGTTTTCGAAACAACGTAAAACGTGAATAATTGCATTACACTCGCGGATATTTCCTAAAAATTGATTTCCTAAACCTTCTCCCTTACTTGCTCCTTTTACTAAACCAGCAATATCTACAATTTCTACAACCGCAGGCACAACGCGCTCTGGATTTACAATTGCTTCTAACTGATTTAGACGAGTATCTGGTACAGAAACTGTTCCTACATTTGGTTCAATTGTACAGAAAGGATAATTCGCCGATTGCGCTTTTGCATTCGACAAACAGTTAAATAAAGTAGATTTACCAACATTAGGCAATCCAACAATTCCACATTTCATATATGTTGTCTCTTTTTTTAATGATTGAATATTAGAACGATGTTCTAATAATTTTGTGCAAAGATAATGATTTCCATTAAATTTATTTAACCGAAGAAACTCTGTTCAATTTTATATTTAATACATTTCCAGAATATGATTTCATTTCACCATAAAAACAATCGCAAGTCGCATTATAAGTTAAATCATAATAATTAGAAGTTTTATCAAGATTTATTTTTCTGAATTTGAGTTGAGGAAAATTAAACACAACAGAATCTGTCACATCTTTTTCATAACCATCTTGAAAATCAAATTCTATTTTTAATTTTGATTTATTTCTTGAAACATCCATAACCGCATCACTCTTTGTCAAAGGAACTTCTACCACTTTCGATTTATAATCCAAAAAATCTTGTTTCCATTTTCCTTCAATTGTTTTTATATTATTGGATGCGCAACTCACAAGAAATAGCAAAAAGATAAATCCTAAAAAATGTTTCATAAGTGTTAATTTTTTATTGAAAATACAATTATTTATTTACATTTACTTAAATACTTATTACAATGAAATTAAAAGCCTTAATCGTAAGTTTTATGATTGCTTTCGCAGGAATCGTAAACGCGCAAACAGCAACAGAAATATTAACAAAAGCTCAAAACCAAGCGAAGGTTGAAAATAAAAATGTCTTTTTAATTTTTCATGCTTCTTGGTGCGGATGGTGTAAAAAGATGGAAAAAAATATGGACGATCCAGCTGTGAAACCATATTTTGATGCGAATTATGTCAAAACATTTATTACTGTACAAGAACGTGCAGAGAAGAAAAATTTAGAAACTCCTGATGGAGATGCTGTCAATGAGAAATTAGGTGGTAAAAATCAAGGTTTACCTTTTTGGGTAATTTTAGATTCGACTGGAAAAGTTTTAGAGGATTCTCGCGTAAATGGAGAAAATCTTGGTGGTCCTGCTTCTGAAGAAGAAGTAAATCACTTGATTGCAAAACTTGAAAAAACAACGAAAAACGATAAAGTTGATCCAGAAAAAATCAAAGAAGTTTTTATATTGAAAAAGAAATAATTCACAAAAAAATCCGCTAATGAGCGGATTTTTTTATTGTGTTAAAACATGAAAAGCTTCTTCCAAGTTTTTATATTGTCCTTTAAATTCTTCTATCGGTTGATCGGCTACAATTTTTCCTTTATTCAAGAGGATTACACGCGAACAAAGCGCTTCTACTTCTTGCATAATATGTGTCGAAAGTATCACCGTTTTTTCTTTTCCAATTTCTTTAATTACCTCTCTAATTTCAATAATTTGATTTGGATCCAAACCATTTGTAGGCTCATCCAAAATCAAAATTTCTGGGCGAGAAATAATCGCTTGCGCCAATCCAACACGCTGTTTATATCCTTTAGATAATTGATGAATTTTCTTATGTTTTTCTGGTGATAAACCTACTTTTTCAATGACTTCATCAATTTTTGATTTAGGCACATTTCGAATATTTGTTACAAATTCCAAATACTCTCTTACATACATATCCATGTACAATGGATTATTTTCTTGCAAAAATCCAATCAACTTTTTCGATTCAATTGGTTGCGTCGAAACATTAAAATCATTCACAGAAATTTCACCAGAATCTGCATTTATTGCATTGGTAATACTTTTCATCAATGTCGATTTTCCTGCTCCATTTGGTCCAAGTAAACCAACAACTTCGCCATTATTTATAGAAAACGAAACTTTGTCTAAAGCCATCTGTTCACCGTATTTTTTTACTAAATCTGTAATGATTATTCCCATTTGATGAAAAATTTTCGATAAAATTAGCAAAAAAGATTTGGATAACTGAAAAATTATTTTTTAGATTTGTAGAACAATTAGAAAAACGAAATGGCAACATTCAATTATTTTAACGCATTCTTTTTTTACTTTTTTGGATATTATCCAGGAGAGCAGGGACTGCGTTGTCAAAATTGATTGTTAACATTCATAATAAGATAATATAAAGTCCCGCAATTTGTGGGACTTTTTTTGTGGAAAAAAATGAAAGAAAGAGTTGCAATACAAGGTTACATTGGTTCATATCATCACGAAGCTGCCAATAATTATTTAGGAAATGACATCGAAATTGTAGAATGCGACACATTCAAAACTTTAGCAAAGTCACTTGCAAAGGGAAAAGTTGACAAAGCAATCATGGCAATTGAAAACACAATTGCTGGAGCAATTTTACCAAACTATGCGTTGCTAACGAAATACAATCTGAAAGTTGTTGGAGAAATTTATTTATCAATCCAACATCAATTGATGGTCAAAAAAGGAAAAACTTTAGACGATGTAAAAGAAGTTCGTTCGCACCAAATGGCATTGTTACAATGTGATAAGTTCCTTGAAAAACATCCAACATGGCGAGTTGTAAATGATATCGACACCGCATTAACAGCCAAAGATATTGTAGAACAAGATTTGAATGATGTTGCAGCAATTGCGTCGAGAAAAGCGGCAGAAGTATATGAATTAGACATTTTAGCTTCGAGTATTCAGACGTTTCAAGATAATTTTACTCGCTTTTTTGTATTGCAACGCGAGCATAACGATTACGAAGATTTCAACAAAGTTTCGATGCGTTTTTCTGTTCCACACCAGTCTGGTGCTTTGGTTGACGTGTTAAATCAAATTGCAGAATGTGGAATAAATATGGACAAAATACAATCTGTTCCGATTATTGAAAAACCTTGGGAATACTCTTTCCACATTGATATTACGTTCGAGCAAAAAGAACAATATTATGAATTGCATGGAAAAATTGCACGAAAATTAACTGATTTAGAAATATTAGGCGAATATAAACTGGGGAAAAAATGATAGCAGAAGCCCAACGATTACAAAGTGTTCAGGAATATTATTTCTCGAAAAAATTACAAGAAATAACGAACATGAAAACCGACATTCCAATTATTTCATTAGGAATTGGAAGTCCAGATTTACAACCTCATCTAGATGTGATCGAGGAATTAATCAAAAGCTCACAAAGCGGAATCAATGGCTATCAGAGTTATCGTGGAGTTCCAGAAATGCGCGAAGCTATGGCAAGTTTTTACAAAAACAAATTTGATGTAGACGCCAATCCTTCAACAGAAATTTTGCCACTTATGGGCTCTAAAGAAGGAATTATGCACATTTCGATGGCATTTTTGAATGAAGGTGATAAAGTTTTAATTCCAAATCCTGGATATCCAACTTATTCATCTGTTACAGAATTAGTGCAAGCAGAACCTTTATTCTACGATTTGAAAAATGAAAATGATTGGCTTCCAGATTTTGATCAGTTAGAAAAATTAGCCGAGCAAAAACCAAAAATTATGTGGCTCAATTATCCACATATGCCAACCGGAGCCAAAGCCCCAAAAGACGTTCTTAGAAAATTAGTAGAGTTTGCAACTCGTCACAATATCTTAATCGTAAATGATAATCCGTATAGTTTTATTTTGAACGATGAACCGACAAGCATCTTAGGAATTGAAGGTGCAAAAGATGTTTGTATCGAACTGAATTCATTAAGCAAAACCTTTAACATTGCAGGTTGGCGAGTAGGAATGGTGATTGGAAAAGAAAGTTTTATTAATTCTATTCTAAAAGTAAAGTCAAATATGGATTCGGGAATGAATTTTGCGATACAAAAAGCCGCGACAAAAGCTCTTTTAGTTGATGATTCTTGGTACGATGAATTAACAAAAATTTACGCAGAAAGACGAAGAATCATTTGGGAAATCGCTGATATTTTAAATGTAAAATATAATCCCAATGCAGCAGGAATGTTTATTTGGGCGAAGCTTCCAGAAGGAAAAGATGATAAAAAATTTATTGATGAAATTTTATACAATAAAAAAGTATTTATTACACCAGGAAGTATTTTCGGAAGCAATGGTGAAGGATTTATAAGATTTTCACTTTGCGCACCTGTCGAGAAGTTGATTGAAGTAAAGAGAAGATTAGAAGCATGAAAATAATTTCAGTAATCGGTTTAGGATTAATCGGAGGTTCTTTTGCTTTAGCGTTAAAAAAAGTTGGTGTTGCCGAAAAAATAATCGGTGTTGATCAAAATATTGAACATCAAATACAAGCTTTAGAATTAGGAATTGTAGATGAAATTGCTCCTTTGAATGAAGCGCTTTCTCAATCAGATTTAGTGGTAATTGCAGTTCCAATTAATTCAATTCAAAATGTTTTACCAGAAATTTTAGATCAAATTAATGATAAAACAATTGTAATGGACATGGGATCGACAAAAGCTGGAATTTGTAAAAAAGTAGCAAATCACCTCAAAAGAAAACAATTTGTTGCTACACATCCAATCGCAGGAACGGAAAATTCTGGGCCAAAAGCAGCTTTTCCTGAATTGTTTTTAAACAAAGTTGCGATTTTGTGTGATGTTGAACAAAGCGAAAAAGAAGCAGTAAAAAAAGTGAGAAAAATTTATCAATCGCTTTGGATGAATGTCAAAACAATGACTTCGGATGCGCATGATGCGCACATTGCGTACGTTTCTCATCTTTCACATATTACATCTTTCGCTTTAGGACAAACAGTTTTGGAAGAAGAAAAGAATGAAGATGCAATTTTTGATATGGCTGGATCTGGTTTCGAATCTACAGTTCGTTTGGCAAAAAGTTCACCAGATATGTGGACGCCAATTTTGATTCAGAATCGAGAAAATTTACTCAATGCTATTGATGCTTATCAAACACAAATTTCTAAAATCAGAAAAATGATCGAAGAAAAAGATGCAGAAGATATTCATCAATATTTAAAAAACACAAACGACATACGTCGAATATTAAATAAATAATTACTCTCAAATAAAATAAATATTAAACCTTAAATTTGTAAATGTTATGGAAAACAATAACTGGATAAAAGAATACGACAAACCAATGATCATCGCTGGACCTTGTAGTGCAGAAAGTGAAAAACAAATGATGACAATCGCCGAAGATTTGGACAAAGATTATGTGCAAGTTTTCCGTGCGGGAATTTGGAAACCTCGTACTAAACCAAACTGTTTTGAAGGAGTTGGAGCAATCGGGTTAAACTGGTTGAAAAAAGTAAAAGACGAATTCGGAATGAAAATCGCAACTGAAATCGCCAATGCAAATCACGCAAAATTAGCGTTAGAATATGATGTTGACGTTTTATGGATTGGAGCTCGTTCTACAGTAAACCCTTTTACTGTACAAGAAATTGCAGAAGCTTTACGTGATACAGATAAAACTGTTTTGGTTAAAAATCCTGTAAATCCAGATTTAGATTTATGGATTGGTGCTTTGGAGCGTTTAGAAGGTCAAGGAATCAAAAACTTAGGTGCTATTCACCGTGGTTTCTCAACGTACAAAAAGACGAAATACCGTAACGACCCACAATGGCAAATTGCATTAGATTTCAAAAATAAATTGCCAAATGTGCCAATTATTTGTGATCCATCACATATTTGCGGAAACAGAACAGGATTGTTCGATGTTGCGCAACAAGCCTTCAACTTCGAATACAATGGATTGATGATCGAAACGCATAACAATCCTGATGAAGCTTGGTCTGATGCAGCGCAACAAGTAACACCAGCTCGTTTATTAGAAATCTTAAAAGATTTAGAAATTCGTGTTTCTGATGATCCAGATGCAATTTACAAAACTGGAATTCAAAATTTACGTCATCAAATTGATGAATTAGATAACTCTATTTTAGATGCAATTGCTCAACGTATGAAAGTTGCAAACTCTATCGGAGAATTGAAAAAAGAACATAATGTGGCAGTTTTTCAGCCAGATCGTTGGAAACAAATCAAAGATAATTCTGTAAAAGCAGGAGTTTCTTTAGGTTTATCTGAAGATTTTGTTGACAAATTATTGCAAGCAATTCACCAAGAATCTGTTGCGCAACAAAACCAAATTATGGTAAAAAAAGAAGAAAAAATTTAAACAATATTGAAAGGAATTGTCATAAAATCTACTGGTAGTTGGTATCATCTTTTAACCGAAGATGGTGCAACCTATCAGGCAAGAATTAGGGGAAAATTTAGAATAGCCAATATCAAACATACCAATCCAATTGCTGTTGGAGATGAGGTTGAGTTTGAGATTGACAAAGATGATATTGCAGTCATTACAAAAATTCATGATCGCAAAAATTACATCATACGAAAATCTGTTAATCTATCCAAAAAAACGCATATTATTGCCTCTAACATTGATGTTGCTTTTTTGGTTGTAACGCTTTCTAATCCCAAAACTTCGTTTGGTTTTATTGACCGTTTTTTGATTACTGCCGAAGCTTATCATATTCCTGTTGTAATTTTATTCAACAAAATGGATTCATACACGGAAGATGAAATGGCTGAGTTAGAAATTTATAAATCAATTTACAATTCTATCGGTTACGAAAGTCTTGATATTTCTGCTGAAACTGGTCTAAATTTAGATCTTGTAAAAAATCGAATGAAAGATAAAGTGAGTTTGGTTTCGGGACATTCTGGCGTTGGAAAATCAACGTTGTTGAATACTTTAAACCCTGATTTGAACCTAAAAACGCACGAAGTTTCTGATTTTAATAGCAAAGGACAACATACCACAACTTTTGCACAGATGTACGAATGGCCTTTTGGAGGTTTCATTATCGATACGCCTGGAATTAAGGAATTTGGTTTGGTTCATATCGACAAAACCGAATTACAAGGTTATTTTCCTGAAATTTTAGAACTGAAACACAATTGTAAATTTGATAATTGTATTCACGTTAACGAGCCAAAATGTGCTGTACGTTATGCAGTAGAAATTGGTGAAATCGCAGTTTCTCGCTACGAAAATTATCTCACTTTTTTAGAAGAAGATATTTATACCGAAAAATAATAAAAAAGCCGTTTCTTATGAAATGGCTTTTTTATTTTCTCAAATTACGGTTTCACGTAAAAATAATTCAATTTCTCATTTTATTTTTGTTAAAATTAATTGAATGAGCAATTTATCCGTAAAAATCGCTTTAGATTTTGAGGAATGTACAAAGGAACAAAAAGAAAGATTTTTATTGCATTTAGAAGATTTAAATTGGAAACCATTAAATCCAAATAAATTGTGGATTGCTGAATTTGATAATTCTGAAAATAAAGAAAACAGAATAAAAAATATAGAACAAGAAATCATCAATGCAAAAAAAATGTCAAAGCTCTATGAGTTATATTATGCGATAATTGCAGATGAGGAAATCTATTTTAACCAACTAACTTAAACCTATAGCGATTGCTTTCTAAACTTAAATTACAACAAACGTTATAACACATTTAAAAGATGAGTTGTAACGTTTTTTTATTTGTTAATAATTTCTTAAATTCAAATCGATTTTAAATCAATAAAACTAGAATTATGCGAGTGATTTTACAGCGTGTGCAACATGCTTCTGTAATGGTAGATGGAGAAATAACAGGAAAAATTGAAAGCGGAATTTTGGCCTTGGTTGGTTTTGAACCTGATGATACGAAGGAAGATTTTGAATGGATTTCGAAAAAAATAATTAAACTCCGAATTTTCAATGATGAAAATGATGTGATGAATTTGGATGTACAGCAAACAAATGGAGATATTTTGGTTGTGTCTCAATTTACGTTGCATGCGTCTACGAAAAAAGGAAATCGTCCGTCATATATCAAAGCGTCAAAACCGGACATAGCAAACGTACAATATGAAACATTTTTGAACGTTTTAGAATCAAATTTCAAGCCTGTACAAAGAGGAATTTTTGGTGCAGATATGAAAGTCGAATTATTGAATGATGGTCCTGTAACCATTTTTATCGATTCAAAAAATAAAGAATAACTTGATTAACAGATATTGAATGAAACAAACTCTACTTTTTTCAACTTTTTTGATTAGTTCATTTTCTTTTGCGCAAAACTATGCAGTCGATCAAATTCCAGCCGATTTGATAAAAGATGCTTATGCTGTTGTACGAAAAAATGAAGAAAAAATAGAACTTCTAAAAGTTGATGAATTAAAATATACGGAAGACGTTGTCGTAACAGTTTTGAGTAAAGCAGGCGATAATTATGTTGGTGCGCAAGCGAATTATGATGCAAATACGAAAATTGACTTATTCGAGGCAACTTTGTATGATGCAAATGGAAAAGAAATTAAAAAATTCAAGACCAAAGATTTTGGTGACCAAAGTTATGTTACAGGTGGACAAATGTACACGGATGATCGCATAAAATATTTGAATTATACTCCAACAAATTATCCTTACACGATACATTATAAAATTGTTACAACGAACAAAAATACACTTTGGATTCCGCGTTGGTCACCTATACGAGCAGCAAATTTATCAATCGAAAAATCGTCTTATCAATTTGTAAATAAAACATCTTCAACTATTCGATTGAAAGAAGATAATTTTAAAGATTTTGACATTGCAAAAACAGGAGATAACAATAATTTGAGCTATTCATTAAACAATGTTTTGGCATTTAATGAAGAAGATCAAATGGTTGGAAGTCAAAAAATATTTCCTCGCGCTATTTTAGCTTCAAATCAGATCAATATCGATGGTGTTAAAGGAAATTTTGACAATTGGAATGATTACGGAAAATGGACTTTTGATAATTTAATTCGTACAAAATTAGATTTTACTCCAGCTCAAAAATCAACTTTTCAAAACATGGTAAAAGATGCAAAGTCGGATGAAGAAAAAGTTCAGATTTTGTACAAACATTTGCAAAATAAAGTTCGATATATTGGTGTACAACTGGGAATTGGAGGACTTTCGCCTTTTCCGAATTCTTATGTTGAGAGCAAAAGTTATGGCGATTGCAAAGCCTTATCTAATTATATGATTGGAATGTTAGATGCAGTGAATATCAAATCGTATCACACCATATTATTTGCTGGAAATCCAATTGATATTGATGAACAAATGATGTATCAACAAGGGAATCACATGATTGTTTATATACCTCTAAATGGAAAAGATATTTGGTTAGAAGCAACAAGTCAAACAGCTCCTTATAATTATTTAGGTGATTTTGCAGGAAATAGAAAAGTATTAATTGTTGATGAAAAAGGCGGAAAAATTATTCCTTCGCAACAATTCAATACAGAAGATAATCAATTATTCGTCAATGGAAATGCAACACTTTTAGCAGATGGAACATTAAATTTTGATTTTTCTGAAACTTCCAAAGGTTTGATTTATGAGAATTTTGCAAGATTTAATCAATTAAGCGAGAAAGATCTTGATGTTCGTTTAAAAAATCGATTTTCTTACTTACAAGGAATATCATTCAAAAAGAAAGAATTTAATAATGATTGGAAAAATGCTGTTTTTACTTCAAATTTCGAGTTTTCAGCACCAAATTATGCTAAAATTCAAGGAAATAACATCATTCTGAATATTATTCCAGTGAATAAAGAAGAGACTTCTGTCAAAAAAATGAAAGATAGAAAGTTTGATTTCAACATCGAGACAGGATATGTTGACGAAGTTTCGTATACATTGACACTTCCTTCTGGTTATAAATTACCACAAAAATTTGATGCTATAACTGTGAAATCTGCTTTTGGAGAATATCAATTAGAAATCAATCCAAAAGAAAATAATGCATTCGAAATAAAACGTATTTACAAACAATTTTCTGGAACTTTTTCGAAAGAAAAATACAACGAATATGTAGAATTTAGAAGACAAATTTCGGGTTACGACAACACAAAACTACTTTTAGAAAAATTATAACACTAATATGAAAACAATATTTACGATTGTTGCGACAGTTGCAACTGTTTCGAGTTTTGCACAAGATGTAAAATTTGGAAAACTATCTAAACAAGATTTCGAGAAAACAAAAAGTACAATTCAAGCTGACGCTCCTGCAGAAGTTTTATATGCTGACGGAAATTATAAAGTTAGTTTTAATACCAATCAAGGAGGTGTTGAGCAAACAAAAAAAGTTTTTTATAGAGTAATTGTTTTTGATAAGGATAAAACACCTGATGATGTTTTGAAAATAGAAATTCCTCTTTACAAAAGCTCAGGATCAGATCAAGATAAATTGATTACTTTAAAAGCGGTTACCTATAACCTTGAAAATGGAAAAATTGTTGAACAAAAAGTTGAGAAAAAAGATATTTTCTTAGATAAAGTCCATCGTTTTATGGATAAACAAACGTTTACATTTCCTAATGTAAAAAATGGATCAATCTTAGAATATACATACGAAATTATTTCCCCTTTCTATGGAAATACTGATACGTGGTATTTTCAACAATCGATTCCTGTGGTTGCAAGTAATTTCACGATGCAAAATCAAGAATATTTTAATTATCAACAAGATTTGAGAGGCGGTTTCGCTCCAAAAATTTCTACAAATTCTAAAGAAGATAATTATACAATTCACAATAAAAGAGAAAGTGATATCTACGGAAGGACAACTCAAAATTCAAGTATTGATAATGCTAAAATGAAAATCAATACACAAACTTATTCATTAGTTAATTTACCTTCTTATTCTCGCGAAGCTTATGTGCTTAATCCGAGAAATATGTTAGCAAGTATTCAGTTTGAGTTAGCTTCTTTTGTTGCTCCAGGTAGAACTTCAGAAAGTTTCTCTACAACTTGGGAACGTATTGGAAAAGATTTGATGGATCACGAAGAATTTGGTCGACAATTAAATGGGAATAATTTTTTAGATGAAACTGTAAACGCTACAATTGTTGGAAAATCTACAAATATTGAAAAAGCTCAAGCAATTTACAATTATGTAAAAAACAACATGGCTTGGAATGATTATTTAGGTCAATATACAGATAAAGGAATCCGAAAAGCATTTAACGAAAAATCTGGAAATTCAGCGGATATCAATCTTATGTTAACAGCTATGTTGCGTAAAGCCGGATTAGACGCAAATCCAATTGTTTTGAGTACGTTGCAAAATGGTTTAATCAATTATTCGTTTCCTTCACGTAGCAAATTGAATTATGTAATTGTTGGAGCAACAATAGATAATGAATTTTATTTAATGGATGCAACTGATAAAAATGCTCAAATTAATTTATTACCAATTCGAGCAATTAACGATCGTGGATTTATGGTAAATGACAAAGGAATAAAAGAAGTTCCTCTTCGTAATTCGGTTATGACCAATGATAAAATATCAATTACGGCAGATTTAAAAGCAGACGGAACATTAACTGGAATTTTTTCGAATGTTCGCGATAATTATTTTTATATGTTTGATAAAAGTGAAATCGCAGATGATCCAAAAGCGTTCGAAAAAGAATTTGTAGAAGATTATAATTTTGAAATTTCAGAATTTAAAACACAAGATAACAAACAAAATGTAATTCGTCATCAATTCAAATTTGATGATGTAAAAGTAGATGTGGCTGGAAATAAAATATTATTCAATCCATTTTTATTTGTTGCGAATACAAAACATAATTTAAATCTAGATCAACGTAATTACAATATTGAGTTTGGTGCACCAACTACGAATACAAATACAGTTAAAATTAAAATTCCAGAAGGTTACAAAGTCGAATCTTTACCAACTGAAAAGCAATTTACAATGCCCGATCAAGCTGGTGGATATGCATATAAAGTAATTGAAAAAGATGGTTTTATTATCGCTCAAGCCCAAAAAGTTATTCCATACAGTATTTTACCTGCACAATACTATAAACCATTGAAAGAATTTTTAACAAATATTATTAATGCAGAAAGTCAGCAAGTGATTTTGGTAAAACAATAAAAAATATTCTAAACATCGAATAAAGCCAACTCCAAATACGAGTTGGCTTTTTATTTTTGTACCTTTAACTTTTAAAATTTAAAATAAGATGAGCCTTAAACAAGCACAAACAGACGTTGATAATTGGATAAAAGAACATGGTGTTCGTTATTTTAACGAATTAACAAATATGGCACAATTAACTGAAGAGGTAGGAGAAGTTGCACGTATTATTGCGCGTCGTTACGGTGAACAATCGGAGAAAGAATCTGATAAAAACAAAGATCTTGGCGAAGAATTGGCAGATGTTATTTTTGTAGCGCTTTGTTTGGCAAATCAAACAGGTGTTGATTTAGAATCAGCTTTTTACAAAAAATTAGATTATAAAACAAAACGTGACCACGATCGTCATCAAAATAATGATAAATTAAAATAAATATGATTGAAATTTCTGCTCTAAAATCTCCGATAAACAATCAATTAGCCATCACAGGTTCTAAAAGCGAAAGCAATCGTTTGTTGTTATTAAGTCAATTATTTGAGAATGTTTTGACATTAGAAAATGTTTCAAATTCAGAAGATTCTCAATTAATGCAAAAAGCGTTAGCGAACAAAAGTGATTTAGTTGATATTCACCACGCGGGAACTGCCATGCGATTTTTAACGGCTTATTTTTCTATTCAAGATGGACGAAAAATAACGTTGACAGGTTCTGAAAGAATGAAACAACGTCCAATAAAAGTTTTGGTTGATGCCTTGAATGAGCTGGGTGCAGAAATTTCGTATCAAGAAAACGAAGGTTATCCACCTTTATCGATTGTTGGAAAAAAAATAACGAAAGATTCTATTACAATCCCTTCTAACATTAGTTCTCAATATATCTCTGCTTTATGTTTGATTGGAACGAAATTAGAAAATGGATTAACGATTAATTTGGATGGAAAAATTATTTCTATTCCTTATATTCAAATGACAATTCAATTATTGAATAAAGTTGGAATTAATGCAATTTTCGAAGGAAATACAATCAAAATTCCTTTTACTGAAAACATCAAAGCTAAAACTTTACAAGTAGAATCTGATTGGAGTTCAGCTTCATATTATTATAGTTTGATTGCTTTATCGCAGAATTCTGAAATTAAAATCTCAACTTATTTCGAAGATTCTTTACAAGGAGATTCAGCTTTGCAACATATTTATGCAGAAAATTTTGGTGTAATTTCAACTTTTGAAAATGGAGTTTTAACATTGAAAAATGAAGATAATTTCATACCAAAATCTATCATCGAATTAAATTTAATCAATACTCCAGATATTGCACAGACAATTGCTGCAACTTGTGTGGGATTGAAAACAAAATGTCATTTAACTGGTTTAGAAACACTAAAAATCAAGGAAACCGACCGTTTAATCGCACTTAAAAATGAGTTGGAAAAATTTGGAGCAATTATAACAATTACAAACGATTCATTAACGATAGAAGGTTATAATAATTTTGAAAAAACGCCTACTTTAGCAACATATAACGACCACAGAATGGCAATGTGTATGGCGCCTTTGTCGCAAATTTACCCAATTCGAATTGAGAATGAAATGGTCGTAGAAAAATCTTATCCAACATTTTGGGAAGACTGGAAACAATTAGGTTTTGAAATTAAATCGATTTAAAATATAACAAAAAAATCCGCTTAAAAGCGGATTTTTTTTAGTTTGTATATACTTCATTTATTCAAAATTCTGCATATTTACCAAATTGGCATAAACACCTTTTTTCTCAATAAGTGAATGATGATTTCCTTGTTCAATAATTTTACCTGCTTCCATTACTACAATTTTATCCGCATTCTGAATTGTTGATAAACGGTGCGCAATAACCAAAGAAGTACGATTTTGCATCATATTATTCAAGGCAACTTGTACCAATTTTTCAGATTTCGTATCCAAAGCAGAAGTTGCTTCATCCAAAACCATAATCGGTGGATTTTTATAAACCGCACGCGCAATACTTAAACGTTGTTTTTGTCCACCAGAAAGCTTGCTACCTCCCTCTCCTACTGACTCTTGATATTTTTCTGGCATTTTTACAATAAACTCTTCCGCATTTGCAATTTGCGCAGCATATTCTACTTTTTCCAAATTTGGAGATTTATCACCTAATGAAATATTATTAAAAATTGTATCATTAAACAAAATAGAATCTTGCGTAACCAAACCAAATAACAAGCGATAATCATTTAATTTTATATGTTTGATATCAATTCCATCAATCAAAATTTGACCTGATTTCACATCCCAAAAACGAGTAATTAAATTCGCCAAAGTCGATTTTCCAGAACCAGATTGCCCAACTAAAGCAACGGTTTCTCCTTTATTAATTGTTAAATTAAAATTCTCGATCACATTATGTTTTCCATAAGCAAATGTGACATTTCTAAACTCAATTTTATCTTCAAACGCATCAATTCCTTTAGCATCTGGAACATCTTTTATCGAAACATCAGCATCCAAAACTTCAAAAATTCTCTTTGCAGAAACTTCTCCTTTTTGTACATCTGATAATGCTTTCGAAAAACGTTTAATCGGATCTAATAATGTATAAAATGTTGCGATATAAAAAATAAATTGTGACCCTGTTAAACCATTTCCTTCTAACGATAATTTACCACCAAAAAAAACAATTAATCCAATTGTAACAGCACCTAAAAATTCACTTGTTGGTGAAGCCAAAGCACGTTTTTTCATTACTTTTTGAAGATATTTACGATAACGATTAATCGATTCATCAAAACGACCTTTTACTTGATCTTCTGCGTTAAAAATTTTGATAATCTTAAGCGAAGAAAGTGTCTCGTCTACATAAGTAATAATGTTAGATAATTCGTCTTGCGCATGAGCAGCAGCTTTTTTCAGACTTTTTCCAATCAACGAAATAATTGTTCCCATAATCGGAAAAACCAAAATAGCGAAAATTGTTAATTGATAGCTAACTGTAAATAATACTACAACGAAAACAATAATCATAATTGGCGAACGAACAATCTCTACAATTGAATTTAAGATGTTAGATTCTACTTCGTTTACATCGCTTGAAATACGATTAATCATATCTCCTTTTCGTTTTTCAGTAAAATAAGCAACTGGCAAATCAATAATTTTGTTATGAATATCAACACGTAAATCACGTGTCACACCCGAACGTAAGTCTACCAAACAAGTTTCTGAAAGAAAACTGAAAATATTTCGAAATAAAAATGCAATAATAAATATCACACACGAAATCGCTAACACATAAACTGGTCCTTGAGTTTGAGAAAGCTCATTCATATAATAAGCTGAATAATCTGAAAAAAATTGTTTCAGATTACCCAAATCACCAGAATAAATAGGTTTTGCGATAACTCCAGGTGATTTTTCACCAAACAAAACACTCAAAATTGGCATCATAAAAGCCAATGCAATTACATTGAAAAGTGCATAGAGTAAATTGAATATAATCGCTGTAACAAACGAAGTTCTATATGGTTTTGCGTACGAGAACGCTCTTTTAGTTAAACTCATTGATGTATTTTAGAAAATCAAAACCTTAGTTTTGAAGTTACAAATTTACGTAAAAAAAATAATGACTATTCTTTTAGAAATAGTCATTATAGAGTAAAATTTTGTGGGTTTGATTACTCAGAGTAACCTTTTCGTTTTTGTTTTGATTTTTATTTAACTCGTTGCCAAGTTTGCGTTCTTCCTACAAGAGAAATCCCGATAAAACCTCTTACGTCTAATTTATCATTTCCGTTAAGAGACATTTTTGCTTTGTATTCCTTTCCACTATTAGGATCAATGATTTTTCCACCATTCCATTCTTTTCCATCTTTTTTAAGACCAGAAAGAATTTGCATTCCTAAAATTGGTTTATTTTTTAATGCGCCTGAACAATCTGTACATTTTGCATCTTCTTTTCCTTTTGTTAAAATCTTAGTGACTTTACCATAAAGTTTTCCATCTTTCTCGAAAATCTCTACGTAAGACTTCGCCTGTTTTGTCTCATCATCAATTGTTTTCCAAGTTCCTATTGGTGATTGCGCATACATTAAAGATGTCAACATAAAGAATAATCCGAATAAAATTGATTTTTTCATATTTTTATCCTTTAAAATTTATTTCACTAAAATAACTATTTTTTAGTGTAAATAAAACACTATGCTTTATTTTTTATAAAAATAATCTTTTTTAAACACATAAACCCTTTTATAATATTGATTACTAGTTATTTAATTTGATAAATAATTTTAAATAAATAAAAATAGATTTTATTCATAAAAGTCAAAACAGTGTATTATTATGCTTACATAGCAATAATAAAAGAGAAAGCATTTTTATGGGTTTTGTCATTTTTTCGACAATTTCTTCTTCAAGAATAAAAAAATGAATACATTTGTCTACTATTTTTATAGAGTTTATAGATTGAAGAATGAATCAGCTTACGAAATACAGTTTACCATTTAGAAAACAAGAAGTAGAACCGTTGATAGAATCCATTATTTATGATGAGATTTTTCAACAACCAAATCCTTTGTACAAGAAAGAAGATTTACTCAATCAATTCAATTCTATTTTGTTAAAAATTGTTCCTGAGGAGAAGTCGAATCAAATTAGTTTATATTTTTTTGAACAATTTGCACAACTTAGACAAGAATTAGAAGAACTGATTTTTGTTTTTTATGCAAATGATCCTGCATCTAAATCAGAAATTGAAATCATTTTAGCTTATCCAGGTTTTTTTGCGATTGCAATTCACCGTTTAGCACATATTCTCTATAAATTAAATACGCCAATTCTTCCCCGTTTTTTTTCTGAATATGCACATTCTAAAACTGGAATTGATATTCATCCTGGTGCTACAATTGGAAAAAATTTTTATATCGATCATGGTACAGGAATTGTGATTGGAGAAACAACATTGATTGGTGATCATGTAAAAATTTACCAAGGCGTAACATTAGGAGCGTTTTATGTTTCGAAGAATTTGGCTGATAAAAAACGTCATCCAACAATAGAAAACAATGTCACGATTTATGCTGGAGCCACTATTTTGGGAGGAACAACTGTAATTGGAGAAAATTCTGTAATCGGTGGAAATGTTTGGATTACAGAAAGTATAGAAGAAGATTCTGTTGTCTATCAAGAGAATCAACCGCAAATAAAAAAACAAAAAAAAGAACAACATATCAATTATATCATCTAAAACCTTACAACAATGATTTACAATAACGTATTAGAAACTATTGGAAATACACCAATTATTAAACTGAATAAATTATTTCCCAACCATAATGTTTATATTAAAGTAGAAAAACAAAATCCAGGTGGATCAATTAAAGATCGTATTGCTTTAGCAATGATTGAAGATGCGGAAAAAGCTGGAATTTTAAAACCTGGAGGAACAATTATAGAACCTACTTCGGGTAATACAGGAATTGGCTTATCATTTGTTGCAGCTGTAAAAGGTTACAAAATGATTATCACAATGCCAGAATCAATGTCAATTGAGCGTCGAAAAATTATGGAAGCTTATGGTGCTGAATTTGTTTTAACTCCAAAAGAATTAGGAATGAAAGGCGCTATTGCAAAAGCACAAGAATTAGCCGAAACAATAGAAGGCGCTTGGGTTCCGCAACAATTTGAGAATAATTCGAATCCGACAGTCCATTACAATACAACAGCAAAAGAAATCCTTGAAGATTTTCCACAAGGAGTTGATTATTTAATCACAGGAGTTGGAACAGGTGGACATCTTTCTGGAATTGGAAAAGCATTGAAAGAAATTAATTCTTCAACAAAAGTTATCGCTGTAGAACCAACCGATTCTCCTGTCATTTCAGGAGGAAATCCTGGTCCACACGCGATTCAAGGAATTGGAGCAGGCTTTATTCCAACTAATTTAGATACTTCAATTGTTGATTCTTCTATTCAAATTACAAAAGAAGAAGCATTTGAATTTGCAAAAAAAGTGGCTAAAGTAGAAGGTTTATTTGTCGGAATTTCGACAGGAGCTTCGCTGGCTGCAGTTGCTAAAACATTGAATGAAGTAGACCAAAATGCGAAAATATTAACTGTCAACTACGATACTGGCGAACGCTATTTATCAGTAGAAGGTTTATTTTAAATACTATAAAAATTTTTAAACGAGAGGAGATGTTGTCAAAATGTCTCCTTTTTTTATTCAATATAGTCAAAAAGTCAGTTTTTAGGTTTTATTTCTACTTTGGAATTTTTTTTGATGAAGTACAACAAACAAAACCAATATAAAAAACTAAAAACCAATGGATTTTAATCAATTTACAATAAAGGGTCGTGAGGCGATTCAAGCAGCGCAGCAAATTGCAGTTGCTAAAAAAAATCAAGCAATAGAACCAGCTCATATTTTAGGCGGAATGATAGATGTTGATGAAAACGTATTATCATTAATCTTAGAAAAACAAGGTGTAAAAATGGATATGTTGAAACCAGAGCTGGATTTAGAAATCAATAAATATCCAAAAATTGAAGGTCAACAAGGAAATCATCTTTCCAATTCATCTAACCAAATTTTGCAATCTGCACAAGAAATTGCAAAAGAGATGAACGATGATTTTATCACATTAGAGCATTTATTATTAGGTATAATCAAGAATGTATCACCTGTAAGTCAGTTATTAAAAAATAGAGGTGTTACATTCGACAACACAAAAAAATTAGTAACAGAATTGAGAAACGGAGAAAGAGTAACTTCTGAAAACGCAGAAGGAACATATAATTCATTAAATAAATACGCTAAAAATTTAACAGATTTAGCAAAAGAAGGAAAATTAGATCCTGTAATTGGACGTGACGAAGAAATTCGTCGTGTTTTACAAATTCTATCTCGTCGTACAAAAAATAACCCAATCCTTATTGGTGAACCAGGTGTTGGTAAAACTGCTATAGCAGAAGGTTTAGCTCATCGTATCATCAATGGAGATGTTCCTGAAAATCTTTTGAATAAACAAATTTTTTCATTGGATATGGGAGCTTTGGTTGCGGGTGCAAAATACAAAGGTGAGTTCGAAGAGCGTTTGAAAGCCGTTGTAAAAGAGGTAACTGCTTCGAATGGAGAAATTATTTTATTCATCGATGAGATTCACACGCTTGTTGGTGCTGGCGGTGGCGGAGAAGGCGCAATGGATGCAGCAAACATCCTAAAACCTGCTTTGGCTCGTGGCGAATTACGTTCGATTGGTGCTACAACTTTGAATGAATATCAAAAATATTTTGAAAAAGATAAAGCTTTAGAGCGTCGTTTCCAGAAAGTAATGGTTGAAGAGCCAGATGAAGAATCTGCAATTTCTATTCTGCGTGGAATCAAAGATAAATATGAGCAACACCATAAAATTGGAATCAAAGACGAAGCAATTATTGCGGCTGTAAAATTATCAACACGTTATATTACAGATCGTTTTTTACCAGATAAGGCCATCGATTTGATGGACGAAGCGGCTTCTAAGTTGAGAATGGAAATGAATTCTAAACCAGAAGATTTAGATAAATTAGATCGTAGAATTATTCAGTTGGAAATAGAAATTGAAGCGATAAAACGTGAAAATGATGAGAAAAAATTGAATCTTTTGAAAGAAGAATTATCTAATCTTCAAGACGAAAGAAATCAATTGAATTCAAAATGGGAAGCGGAAAGAAATCGTGCCGATGAAGTTCAAGATTTAAGAAAATCTATCGAAAATATCAAATTCGAAATTGAGCGTGCAAAACGTGATTATGATTATGCAAAAGCCTCAAAATTAGAGTTTGAAGATTTAGTAAATGCAAAAAATAATTTAGAAGAAGCTGAACATAATCTTGAACAGAATAAACAAAACAAACTAGTAAAAGAGTTTGTTGATGCAGATGATATTGCAGAAGTTGTATCAAAATGGACTGGAGTTCCAGCTCAGAAAATGATGCAATCTGACCGCGAAAAATTATTGAATTTAGAAAACGAATTACACAAACGTGTACTTGGACAAGAAGAAGCAATTACGGCTGTTTCTGATGCAATTCGTCGTTCTCGCGCAGGTCTTAGTGACGAAGGAAAACCAATTGGTTCGTTCTTATTCTTAGGTTCGACTGGTGTTGGGAAAACTGAGTTAGCAAAAGCTTTGGCTGAATTTTTATTCGATGATGAAAATGCAATGACTCGTATCGACATGTCCGAATATCAGGAGCGACATGCAGTTTCTCGCTTGGTTGGGGCACCTCCGGGTTACGTTGGTTACGACGAAGGTGGTCAGTTAACAGAAGCAGTTCGTCGTCGTCCTTATTCAGTTATTTTGTTGGACGAAATTGAGAAAGCGCATCCAGATGTTTTCAATATTTTGTTACAAGTTTTGGATGACGGACGTTTGACAGACAACAAAGGTCGTGTGGTTAACTTTAAAAATACGATTATCATTATGACATCGAATTTTGGTTCTCATACGATTTTGGATAAATTCTCGAATATTGACGAAAATAATGTGGCGCAAGTTTATGATGAAACAAAAGATGTCGTTTTTGAGGAATTGAAACAAAACTTTAGACCAGAATTTTTGAATCGTATTGATGAAATTATTTTGTTCCGTCCATTGAGTGAAAATCAAATTTCTGGAATCGTGAATATCTATTTAAGCGGAGTTGCTAAGAAATTAGCACAACGTGATATTACATTAGATATTACGCCAGAAGCTGTCGATTATTTAGCAAGAAAAGGCTACGATCCACAATTCGGAGCACGACCATTGAAACGAGTTATTCAACAAGATGTATTAAATGAACTTTCGAAAGAAATTTTGAAAGGAACAATAAATGATAATGATGCGGTTTTAATCGATTATTTCGAAGAAAAATCTGGAGATAATAAATTAGTTTTCAGAACTAATCAATAAGTATTTTACGATTTTATTCATGTGTAAAAAATCCGCTCGTTGAGCGGATTTTTTTTTATTTCTTCTTTTTATAAAGCGGAACAGTGCTACATGCTTCACCAAACATCAACGAACTTACAATTGGTTGTAAACGTTCAATTAATTGAATATAAGCCGAATCGGGAACTGGCTTGTGCGAGCAACCTTTCACAATTATTTTTCCATCAACATAATCTTCATAAGGCAAATGATCTACAATTTCGGTGTACAAAATCGTATCCAAATCTTGTAAACTTCCATGTACAATTCGTTTCGCGATTGGCGACAAATAGGTTGCGACCAACAAATAAGCCCAAGACGGAACAATCGCATCCGCAGTACACGTTAACGCTACATATTTATCTTGATATTGTGTCCAATCATGATTTTTCAGATTTTCTCTAAAATCCTTTTCTCTAAGAATCAATTCTTCATATAACCAATCTTTCAAGTCAAAAACAACACGATCTCCATCAGGATAATAATCTTGTAAATCAATTGTTACTAAACTACTATTGGCAACTTTATTTATAATTTCGTCTGACATTTTTCTTTGTTTGAAAGAGTAAATTTACGCAATAAAAAACATTGAAATCTACTCCACTTATAGATTTCTCCTATCTTTGTAAGAAGAAAAATGATTTCCATTGAAATACTATATCATTGCAGGTGAAGCTTCGGGCGATTTGCACGCATCGAACTTAATGAAAGAATTAAAATTAAAAGATCCACAAGCTAAATTCAGATTTTGGGGAGGAGATTTGATGCAAACGCAAGGCGGAACTTTAGTCAAACATTACAGAGATTTGGCGTTTATGGGTTTTGCTGAAGTTGTAATGAATTTGAGAACGATTTTAGGAAATATTTCGGTTGCTAAAAAAGACATCGAAACTTATCAGCCAGATGCAGTTATTTTAGTTGATTATCCTGGTTTTAATCTCAGAATTGCTGAATTTGTAAAAAGTCTTGGAATTAAAGTTTACTATTATATTTCGCCACAAATTTGGGCTTGGAAAACTGGTCGAGTTCATAAAATCAAAAAAGTTGTCGACAAAATGTTTGTGATTCTTCCGTTCGAAGAAGAATTTTATCAACGTTACGATTACAAAGTAAATTTTGTTGGAAATCCATTATTAGATTCGTTGAATAATCTTCCGCCAATTGATGAACAACAATTTAGAAAAGATCATAATTTAGACGAAAGACCAATTATTGCTTTACTTCCTGGAAGCCGAACTCAAGAAATTAAAGTCAAATTACCTTTGATGCTTTCAGTGGAAAAAGATTTTCCCGATTATCAATTTGTTGTGGCTGGTGCACCATCTCAACCAATCGAAAATTATAAAAAAATTGCAGGCAACAACTTGAAAATTGTTGAGAATAGAACCTATGATTTATTACGAGTTTCTCATGCAGCCTTGGTTACATCAGGAACAGCAACATTAGAAACTGCTTTACTGAAAGTTCCAGAAGTTGTTTGTTACAAAGGAAATGCTATTTCGTACGAAATCGGAAAACGTGTTGTAAAAAACATTCGTTTTATTTCGTTGGTAAACTTGATTATGGACGAAGAAGTAGTGAAAGAGTTAATTCAATATGATTTAACTTACGAAAATATCAAACGAGAATTAGATTTAATTTTAAATTCTCCTAAACGTGAAAAAATCATGAAAAGCTACGAAGAATTGTATCATAAACTTGGTGGAATTGGCGCTTCAGAAAGAACCGCTTCACTAATTACTGAGGACTTAAAAAAATAATTAAAAAAAAGTAAAAGTTTGACGCAACCTTTTATTGTTTTTTTAATCTTGTAAGCTATAGATGTCATTCAGATCTAATTATTAAAATGTTTCAGGATTGACTTAATTAAAGTTTACACCTATTCTAACAAAGTAATCCTCTTGATTTTCAAGGGGTTTTCTTATTCTATATATTAATTTCTTATTCTTTCACGCAACCTTTTCTAAAATCTATATCTTATTTTTATAACGATTAAAACTCATACAATGAAATTAATGAAAAGATTAAGCATGTTTGCTTTGGTAGGTATTTTAGGTTTATCAACATTTAGTTGTTTAAATAATGATGACTCAGATTATATGAATTATGGTTTTTTAGCAACAACGGCAATTAATGTTCATGAAGACTCTATTCAGCCAGTAGGAAAAACTACAAATATTCGAGTAACGTACGAAAAAACAAATTCTTGTCAAAATTTTATTCAATTTAGCTCTTTACAAGGAAGTACAACTTTTAAACACAACATTGGTGTTTATGCAAGTCAAAGTAATGGAAACTGCACGCAAAATACTTCGTACGAAACAAAAACTTTGAAGTTTACACCTAAAGAAGCTGGTGAGTACACATTAAGATTTTGGACGGGAAATAAACCAAATTCAACTGAACCAATTTATGACTCAATTGTGTTAAATATCAAAGAAAAATAAAGTCCAATAAGTTTTGAATAGTGACTCTCTTGAAATTTTAATCAAGCAATGTCAAGAACAAAATAGAAAAGCTCAAGAAGAAATTTATGTTGAGTTTTCACCTGTTTTGTTCTCGATCTGTCTTCGTTATGCCGAAAATTATGAAGATGCGCAAGATATTTTTCAAGAGGGTTTTATTCATATCTTCAATAAAATAAATCAATTCAAATTCGAAGGATCTTTTGAAGGTTGGATGAAACGGATAATGGTAAATCTTAATTTAGAAAAACTAAAAAAGAAGAATAATTTACCTTTTGAAGATTTCGAAAATCTCATTATCACACAGGAAGATGACGACGAAGTTGAAGAAGATTTTGATTATCAACAGTTGTTAGAAGCCGTTCATAATCTTCCACCACAATATAGGCAAGTTTTTAACCTCTACGTTTTTGAAGAATATTCGCACCAAGAAATTGCAGAAATGCTGACCATTTCGGTTGGAACTTCAAAATCAAACTTATCAAGAGCACGAAATTTATTAAAACAAAAACTCAATCAATTAAAAACTGTCACAGAAGATGAACAAATTTGATCAACATATTAAAGATAAACTCTCGCAACCACAACTTCCTCCTTTGGATGCTTGGAAAAATATTCAGGAGAAATTAGACGAGAAAGAAAAGAAAAAACGAATCATTCCTTTATTTTATTGGATTGGTTCTACTGCGGCATGTTTAGTTGTGGGAATTTCTATCTATTATTTTAATCAAAATGATACAATTAACGTTAATCATATGCCGACTAATGAAGTTGTAAAAACAAAATCGACTTCTAAAGAATCTATCAAAAAAGATTGGAATAATATTGAACATACAAATGAAAAGTCTTTTGATAATAAGATTGTTTCTTCTGTAAAAAAATCTTCTAAATCAAATCAAAAAACAATTCAAAGTTCAAGTTCATATTTTGAAAATATAATTGGAGAATCAACTTTATTTTCGAATACAATTCCAAATCAAAAAGAAGATAAAACACTAGAATTATCTCAAAAGAATTCAACTCAAAAAGATAATTTTGTACAAAATAATTCTTCAATCAATCCAAAAAATGAAGTTTCTGAAAAAGAAACTAATCCTAAAATTTTAGAAGAAAAACCATTAGAATTAGTTCTTCAAGAAGAGGAAAAAAAGAAAGAGAAAGTAGAAATCAAACAGAAATCTCCACTTCTGACGATTTCTTCGTACATCAATCCAACAAAAGTGTTAGAATCAAAATCTATTTTAGCAAATGAATTTAATGATTACAACATCAAAAATAACATTACAGTTGCTTATGGCGCAAAAGTTTCTGTTCGATTAAATGATAAGATAAATGTTCGTTCGGGAATTGCAAAAGTTGAGTTGGAACAAAATACAACCAATATAAATTCGGGAATCAATACAGGTGTTTATGCACTTTCTGCAAGCATGCCAAAATCATCTAACAATATCACATATCATTCGAATATTCGAGTTGTAGGTGATAATATATCACATACAACAATGACCATGTTGTCTTCTGAAACCAATACTATGGAACAAAAAGTTCATTACATCGAAGTTCCATTAGAAGTTGAATATAAATTGGCAAGTTTTGATAAATTCAATATTATAGCAATAGCGGGAGGAAGTTATTTTGCTGTAACGAAAAATTCTATTTCATTAGCTGATACTAATACAAGATCAAATTATAAATTAGGCGAAGCAAATAACTTAAATAATTCGAGTTATAGCGCTAACGCTGGAGTTAAGTTAGAGTATAATTTATCAAATAAATCAAGTATAAATTTGGAACCAAATTATAGATATATGCTAAATCCATTGAAAAATGTAGATGCTAAAAATCCTTCTTTATTAGGATTGAATATAGGTTTTTCAATTAAATTTTAACAAAAAAAGACGAAGATTATTCTTCGCCTTTGTTATTGTTTAATTTGATTACAATTGTATTATTTTCTTCAGTCATATCCACTTTGGCTTCCTCAAAAGTTGGCTCACGCAAAATAGGATCTAAATTCTTAGAAAAACCATACGGTTCTTTACGCACACCCAAAAAACTTTTATCAAGCTGTTTATTATTGTTCGTATCCAAATACACTTTTACCGCATAAAATGTTGGCTCAATATCTTTAAAAACCGTTTCATACTTGTCTATATCAGCAACTGGAACGTACAATTTTTTGAATGCATTTTGACCTTTTGTATAATTTTCTACATTTCTATAAAACTCTATAGCCAAATTTCCTTTCATTTTCTTAAGGTTTGTGATTGATAGTTTTACATCAATTTGAGCCATTGCCATTTGAGTAAAAAATAACACAATTAATATAAGAATCTTCTTCATTTTTTTATTTTTTTAATCAATTCATTTACAAATAATTAAAACCTACTATTTGTAAAAAAATTTATAAATTATTAGGATGAAAAAGTATCTCTTTTTTACCCTAACAATTTGTTTCTCAATCGGAATAATTTTATCCGAATTATTAATTCCTGCTACAAATTTACGAATTATATTTTTTTCATTAATTATTCTACTTTTTATCTCTTTGTTAAAAAATAATAATCGTCAAAATATAATCACTTTTTTAGGCATTTCGATGATTTTAGGCTATTATATTCATCAAAATTATAATAGACATTCAAAAATTGATTTCGAATCTGTTTCGAGAATTCATTTACTAAAAGTCGTTTATAGTTCTAATTCTACCGAAAAATATACCAATTACGTTGTAAAAGATATTGAAACGAATGAGCAAATTTTACTTCATATCAAACCTCAACAACAAATTTTATATCCCAATGATGAAATCATAATTTTAGGAGAAAAAAGAGAAATCCAAGAACCGTTAAATCCATATCAATTTGATTATAAACGTTTCTTAAACAGAAAACGAATTTATTCTCAAATCTTTACAAATGAAATTATTTCTATTCACAAAGAAGGAAATGGATTTCGAAATTGGGTTGCCAAATCGAAAGTCAAGATTCGAAAAGAACTAACAGAACAAGGTTATTCCCTTGAAAGTAGAGCGATTATTTCGTCTATGCTTTTGGGTGATAGAACAGAGCTTTCGCAAGAACTCAATCAAAGTTATGTAGCAACAGGAGTTGTGCATATTTTATCCATTTCTGGTTTACATGTGATGATGATTTACATGATTTTACAATTCGTTTTACAACCATTATTAAAGCTAAAACAAGGTCGAAAAATTAGAATAATTATTAGCTTAATATTTATCTGGATCTTTGCTTTTTATGTCGAATTACAACCGCCAGTTTTTCGTTCTGCGTTGATGATTACCATTTATTATATTAGCGAATTACTCAACCGACCAAAAAATATTTTTCACACACTTTCACTTTCTGCTTTTATCATTCTAGTTTTTCAACCTAATTATTTGTTTGATGTTGGCTTTCAATTGAGTTTTTCAGCGGTCTTTTTCATTGTTTGGCTCAATCCAATTTTTGAGTATTATTGGAAAGTTAAAAATAGTTTCCTGAAGAAAATCAAGATTATGATTGAAACAAGTTTATCTGCTCAATTAGGAACTTTACCAATTTCGGTCTTGTATTTTAATCAATTTTCAGGATTGTTTTTATTTGGAAATTTAGTCTTGATTCCTGCTTCCTTTTTTATGATTTGTGGCGGAATAATTAGTATTCTTCTCATCATTTTCGATCTTAATATTCCAATCTATACATGGATTTTCAATCATTTTATCTATTACTCAAATCAATATATTTATTGGTTAGCGAACTTCAAGTTTATTGCAAAAGATGTTTACATCAGTTTATTTACCGCAATTTTGATTGGCGTTATTTTATATGCATCAAAACCATTGTTCCTAAAAAAATCTAAACTAGCATTATTTGTTTGTTTAATTTCTTTATTTCTAATTCAAGTGGAACGATTTCACCAAATTAATCAACTCAATCATTCGAATGAATTAATCGTTTTTAATCAATACAAGAATAGTATTATCGGCATAAGAAATCAACGAAGTTTAAGCATTTTAAGTGAAAATCCTTTAGATGAAAAAACATATAATTTTACGATTAAACCATATAAAATCCACGAAAGAATAAAAGATGTTAGTTTCTACTCTTATGATTCAGACTTTAAACATCAACATTTTATCAAACATCCAAATTCTATTGAAACGAAGTCATTTAAGCTCTTATTAAATGAAGAACATTCTGATATTCCTTTTTATGTGTTAATTCATCAATCAAATCTTTATCCTTTCGAAAATAATGAAAATTTAAAAAGGGTAATTGCTGATGCCAGCAACTACCCTTCTATTGTTACAGAACTCGAAAAAACTTCTGATTCTGTTTTATGGAAAACCTCTCAACAAGGTTATTTCTCGATTAAATTTTAATATCGTTTATGAAATCTGTTGAACTACGATAACCCAAAACGACTTTGTTGATATCTCCTTTTCCGTTCATCAAAACAGTTGCAGGATAACTCAATTGTCCGTTTGTAAAGGCATATGCCATATAATTCGCTTTAGCAGGCGCAATATATGTGTACTGAATTCCCATAAATTTTACCATATCCTTTGTTTCTGCATCAAATTTTACCGCAATGTAATTTTTGTTTACATAATCTGCGACTTTATTATCTGTAAAAGTTTCTTTGTCCAAACGCTTACAGAATCCACACCAAGTTGTATAAAAATTAATCAATACAGGTTTTTCTGGATGTGCTTTTATTTCCTTTGTTGCTTCGTCTAATGATAACCATTTAATTTCTTGTCCGAAAAGAAATGATGATAAAATTAGGGCAGCGATTGCTAAGCTTGATTTCATAAATTTCAATCTTTATTATTTAACTCCGTGCATCAATTTCTTCATAACTGGATTTAATGCGATAACGATTAAACCTGCTACAATTGGTACAATTGTAAAAATTAAGAAGAAAGTTGATAACGAATATTCTTTTGTAATATTTTCGATTTGACCTCCTAAAATGGCTGCCAATTTGTTACCAATTGCAATTGCAAGGTACCACATTCCGAACATAAATGCAATCATACGTGCTGGAACTAATTTTGATACGTACGAAAGTCCAACTGGAGATAAACAGAGCTCGCCCAATGTATGGAACAAATAAGCTAATACTAACCAGATGATAGAAACGCGAACGCCTTCTGAAATTCCGTAAGAACCGAAAGCTAAGAATCCGAATCCGATTGCCATAATGATTAATCCTAAACCATATTTTACAGAAGCTGATGGGTTGTATTTAGAATCCCAAACACGAGAAACTAATGAAGCTAATGCAATGATGAAGAAAGAGTTTAATGTAGAGAACCAAGAAACGGTAATTTCTACTTGAGAATCTTTAATCTCTGCTACTTTCGCAGGAACAACTTCAGATGGTTTGTTTTGATTTTTATATTCAGTATCTAATTTCACTAAACTTTCTGGAGAAACTAATACAAATTTATCTCCTTCTTTGTGAATGCTAATATCTGAACCTTTTGTTAAAGCGTCTTGAGAAGCTAAATTAATTGTTTCAGTAACAATTTTATCTGTAGAATTTGCAACATAAGAAGCCGTAACTGGTGTTTTATCAAAAACAGGTTGACCTTCTTCGTTCATCACTTGTTTACCAGAGTCGTCTAATTTAGCCGTTTCAATTGCTTGGTAAGAAACATCGTAAGAGTGAGAAGTCCAGTTATAGTTTAACATCCAAATTGCAGCAGCCCAAATTCCTAAGAAAGTAAACGCTAAAACAACATTAGATAAAGCCGCTTTTTTAAATGTTTGTTTTGCTAATAAAATCAATACATACGAGATGAACAATAATGGAACAACTGTTAATAATGTATTGAAAACGTTGAATGCCATTGCAGCACCTCCAATTAAGTTACGTTCTGTATTATCACGCGCAAAGATTACTAATGATGTAGCTCCTTGTTCGAAAGACATCCAGAAGAAGATAACGAAGAAAGCAAAAATAATTACCGCAATCATACGATCACGAACCACTTTTGTATAATTTGCCAAACGACGAATTACCACAAAGAAGAACAAGAATAATGCTACTAAAATAACGACATTTTGTCCTGATAATCCTCCGATAGAGAATGGGAATAAGTTAATTCCACCAATTGCATTTAACGGATCATTGAACGCATATCCTAATCCTAAAAGCGTCATAATAACGATCAATACTTGATCTAATACTGTAAAAGGATTTGGTTTTTCTCCTGGTTCGTATTTTGGTGTATCATCATCAGCAGTAATTTGATTTCCTGTTTTTGAAGGAACTTCACCAATATGCCCAAATAATGGTTTTGCTAACCAGAACTGTAATGTTCCTAATAACATGAAGATTCCAGCTAAACCGAATCCCCAGTGCCATCCTACTTTTTCTGCTAAGAATCCACATAACATCATTCCGAAGAATGCACCAGCGTTAACTCCCATGTAGAAAATTGTATAAGCACCATCCTTTTTCTCAGGAAAGTCTTTGTACATTTCTGATAAGATAGATGTCATATTTGGTTTAAAGAATCCTGTTCCGATAACCAAACACGCCAATCCTAAATATAAAAAGATAGGTGTATCAAAAGCCATGAATGCGTGACCAAGAGTCATAATAATCGCACCAATTACTACTGCCCAACGATAACCTATGTATTTGTCGGCAATAATCCCTCCAAAGATGGGCGTAATGTAAAGTAACATTGCGTATGTTCCATATAAAGCGGTTGCTTTTTCTATAGACCATTCCCAACCTGGATTTAACCCAATAACTGCAGCTGTTAAAAACTGAATTAATAAAACGCGCATTCCGTAGAATGAAAAACGCTCCCACATCTCTGTAAAGAAAAGCACGAACAATCCCGACGGGTGTCCTAATACTTTTGAATCAAAGAAATTTTCCGATTTTGAACTCATGTTTGTTTGTTAAAAGTATATCTTAAAAGTTATTTTACGTCTTGCATTAATTTACGAATAAATGGAGACAATACGATGACAATAACACCTGCAACTAAAGAATAAATTGCCAATTGTTGATAACCATCTGTGTAAGCCATTAATTTATCTGTTAAAGATGCAGTTGGACTTGGATCTGACATTCCAGCTCCTAAGATTCCTGCTAAATATTGCCCGTAAGCAGATGCTAAGAACCATAATCCCATCATCATTCCTCCTAAGTGTTTTGGAGATAATTTTGTTACCATTGATAATCCAATTGGTGATAAACACAACTCTGCAATTGTAACTGCAAAATATGCTAATGCAAATATTTCTAATGATGATAATCCATTTTCGTCAGCAAAAAATCTTAATGAATAGAAGATATAATAAGCCCCTGCTAACATCAAGAAGGCTAAACCAAATTTTACAACTGTGTTTGGCTCAATTTTCTTTTTCGCCATCCATAACCAAACTAATCCTAATAAAGGTGAGAAAATAATAACATACAATGAATTTGCACTATTATTTACAATGTTTGGATCTAATGGAACGCTAAATAAAGTTGAATGTAAGTTTTTGTTAGCAAACAAAGCTAAAGAACCTCCTGCTTGCTCAAAAATTGCAAAGAATAAAATAGAGAACGTAATCATGATAAAAGCAGCGATAAACTTACTTTTTTCTTTAGAACTTGGTATTTTATATAATTGAATTAAATAATAAATAATTGCCAATGGTCCTACAATAAACATAAACATATCTGTGTATGCTGTATTATGAATCATGATAAAAATTAAAGGAATACAAACCAATGCTCCTACATATACGGCTACTTCTCTAATTAATCTTTTCTTAGGATCCATTTTTTCAAGTGGAGAATCTCCAATTGGTCCCAGCTCGTTACGGATAAATAAGAATAAAACAACTCCAATTATCATTACGATACCAGCCGCTAAGAAAGCATAATTCCAACCAACTTGTTTACCTAAATAAACACAAACTATACCTCCTAAAAATGCACCTATATTAATCCCTGAATAAAATAAACCGAATCCGGCATCACGTCTTGGATCATCTGCTTTGTACAGTTCTCCAACCATCGAAGAAATATTTGGTTTGAAAAAACCTGTTCCAATAATACTTAATGTAATTCCGTAATAGAAAAATTGATGAGGATCTGTTGCAATTAATAAGTTTCCTGCAACCATTACCAACCCTCCGAAGATTAATGATTTTTTGAATCCTAAGATTCTATCTGCAAAAATACCTCCAATAAAAGTAAATGCATAAACAAAAGCTTGGATTGCTCCATATTTTAAATTTGATTCTGCATCCGTTAATCCCAACATATCTACCATAAAAATGGCAAGAACTCCTCTCATTCCATAGAAGCAGAAACGCTCCCACATTTCTACCATAAACAAATGCCAAAGCTGTTTTGGGTATTTCCCTTCAAAGTTTTGAATTTGCTCTAAAGTTAATTTTTGACTCATAATTTCTTTAACTAAGCGCTAATATATCATTTAGATTTTATTAGCAATCAACGAAAATAAAAAAAACCTCCGACAATGCAGAGGTTTTTTTTGTTTAATGTATGATTTTTGTCAATTTGAATAATGTTTCATCTTATTCATTGGCGTATTCTAATAAATACAGCTTTTTTCTTACAAATTCTTCTTGATAAAATTTGTCATTTTACGATATAACTGAATTCTTGTGTTTCCACCATAAATCCCGTGATCTTTATCGGTATAGATTGCCATATCAAAATCTTTGTTCGCTTGTACCAACGCTTCCGACAATTCGAATGTGTTTTGTGGATGTACATTATCATCAGCAGAACCAGAAATTAATAAGAAATTACCTTTCAAGTCGTTTGCATAATTAATCGGTGAATTATCGTCATAACCAGCAGCATTCTCTTCTGGTGTACGCATAAAACGCTCTGTATAAACAGAATCATAATAACGCCAATTCGTTACAGGAGCAACTGCAATTGCCGCTTTGAACACATCATTCCCTTTGAATAATACATTCGAAGCCATGAATCCTCCATAAGACCAACCCCAAATTCCGATACGAGATTTGTCCACATAAGGTAAATTACCAATCTCTTTTGCTGCTGCAATTTGATCTTCTACCTCATATTTCCCTAATTGCAAATACGTTTGTTTCTTGAAAGCTTCTCCTTTATATCCCGTTCCTCGACCGTCAACACAGAAAACGATGTAACCTTCTTGTGCCAACATCATGTGCCAATAATCATTCGAGTTGAAATACGCATTGTTTACATTCTGAGAACCCGGTCCAGAATATTGATACATCAAAACTGGGTATTTTTTAGTTGGATCAAAGTTCTTTGGTTTGATTACATAAGCATTCAACTCATTTCCAGCCGCAGTTTTCAACACAAATAATTCTTTTGTTCCAATATTATCTGTATTCAATTTATCTTTTAAAGAAGTATTGTCAACGATAACACCCAAATCTTTACCAGATTTAGATTCTACTAAACTAATTGTTTTTGGAGTCGTTGTATTCGAAAAAGTATTAATGAAATAAGTAAAATTCTTACTGAAAGCAGCCGAATTTGTTCCATTATTTTTCGTCAACATTGTAGTTTTCTTACCATCTAAACTAACCGAAGAAATTTGTCTTTCTGTCGAAATACGTTTTCCATTATTCGAGTTAGATTGATAATAAAGTGTTTTATTACCAGGATTATACCCATAGTAATTCGTTACCTCCCAATCTCCTTTCGTCACTTGGTTAATTAGCTTTCCGTTATCTGCATAATGGTAAATATGGTTATTTCCATCGCGCTCAGAAGTCCATAAGAACGAATTATCTGCTAAAAACTCTAACGTTAAATTATCCGTTTCTATCCACGCTTTATTTGTTTCAGTAAATAATTTATTTACTTTTTTCGTGTTGATATCATAAAACGAAACATCTACATTATTTTGATGACGGTTAGACGTTACAACCGTTAATAAATTCGCTTTTGTAGAGAACTTAATTTTAGGAATATAATAATTCTGAACTCCGCCTAAATTAACATTTGCAGTTGAGTTATTCTTCGTATCAAAAACATGTAACGAAACTTCCGAATTATCTTGCCCTGCCTTTGGATATTTGTAACGTAATTCTTGTGGATAAAGATTGTTGTGGTAAATCGGAATATTAATTTCTTTCACTTTCGATTCGTCAAAACGAACATAAGCCAAAGATGTTCCATCAGCATTCCAATCAAAATTTCTTACGAAACCAAATTCTTCTTCATAAACCCAATCATTAATCCCGTTGATAATATTATTCTTTTTACCATCAGTCGTAACTTGCGTTACCTTGTTCGATTTTAAGTCTTGAATGTATAAATTATTCTCAAAAGCAAAAGCTACCTTAGAAGCATCTGGCGAAAACAAAGGCTCTTGAATTCCTTTTCCATCAAATAACAATACTTTCGATTTTGTTTGCGTATCATACACCTCAAACTTTGCTGTAAACGAATGACGATAAATTTGGTGCGGATTAGTTTGCAATAAAACGTAACGCTCATCAGAACTAAATTCATAACCTTCAAACTTTCCTGGAACGACAACAATATCAGAAGTCTGACCTTTTTTCAATGTCGATTCGTACGAACGTTTTACCAATCCGTCTTTTGTCAGAATAGTATAATTTTCTCCATCGTTCAATGAGTTCACACCGTACAATGAATTTTCGCGGTATTTTCCGCCATATATCCCTTCAATGGTTATTTGTTGTGCATAAGAATAAGCGCCCATCGCAAGGACAGCCAAACTTAAAATAAATTTTTTCATATTAATTTTCTAATCATGTGAGTTCAAACAATCAAATATAAACAATTCTATTTTCTCAAATAACACATTTCCTCGAATAATCCATTATAATCGTTCATATAAACGAAAAACTCTTCACTATTTTATATTTTAAACAATTTACAGATAATCGTATTTCATCATTCTTATCAAAAATATTTTTTATTCAAAAAAAAAATACTTAAATTAATCAAATATTTGTAATTTAATCATTTAAACAATACAAATTACATTTTTTACAAAAAGTGACCACAAATGTCCGGTTTTGTCCACTTCTGTCCTCCAGTATTTTTATCAACAATATGTTTTAGTTAATTGAAACTCCTATACAAACCTCTGTATATCTATGTTTCACATCATCTCGAAAAATAGCTCATTTTACTCTTGTTCGACCATCGTTCGACAAACTTGCGGAAAAATGCACCTTTGCGAGGACAATGGTCGAAGAACGGTCGAAGAAAACACGAATAAACTCTGTAGAGATTTATAAAAAAAAATAATAATGTTGCAGTAAAAAATTAGTACGAAAGAAAAATAATTTTGTCTGATATGAATACCTTCACTCAACGATAAAATGCGTCTTTCAGAGCATTTTAAATTACAAATTTGTTTATTCAAAACTGCACTCTCACGCAATCAGTGTTTTAACCTAAAAATCTTTGGTGTATAATAATGATTATGTTTAATAGACCTTAATAATGTAAATATTGTTTATTTTCTATTTGAAAAATGATTTCTTATTCCTTTCATCATGTTAAGATAAATAAGTCTTATACCTTTTCTTATACTGTATTTTTTTTAGGATTTCCAAATCAAGATGAAACAAATGATGGAAGAAGAATGAATTGACAAACGAACACAGTTGCCAATACTTTTATTCAACACGTAATAGGGTCGATTAATAAACTAATTTTATCAATTTGATAGATATAAAAAAAGGATTTTTAAAACAAAATCCTTTTTATAGGCAATATCCAAAAAACTGTTTAAACATAAATTAAGGTGGGTTTAGAAAATCACCTTATTTATTTTATTAAATTTTTAAAACACAGTTTATTATGAAAAATTCTGTAGCCAAATTAACCCAAGATCAAGGTCATTTAATATCGGA